>NZ_CP062163.1:2255000-2555000 GCF_014844095.1 Brevibacillus sp. JNUCC-41
GTTGATATTCCTGTACCACCTATACATCGTTTGAACGATGGGGGACGCAGAAGGATAGGGTAAGCGCGCTGTTGGATATGCGCGTCCAAGCAGTTAGGCCGGAAACGAGGCAAATCCCGTTTCCATTAAGGCGGAGCTGTGATGGCGAGGGAAATATAGTACCGAAGTTCCTGATTCCACGCTGCCAAGAAAAGCCTCTAGTGAGATGTAAGGTGCCCGTACCGCAAACCGACACAGGTAGGCGAGGAGAGAATCCTAAGGTGTGCGAGAGAACTCTCGTTAAGGAACTCGGCAAAATGACCCCGTAACTTCGGGAGAAGGGGTGCTTTTTAGGGTGAATAGCCCAGAAAAGCCGCAGTGAATAGGCCCAGGCGACTGTTTAGCAAAAACACAGGTCTCTGCGAAGCCGCAAGGCGAAGTATAGGGGCTGACACCTGCCCGGTGCTGGAAGGTTAAGGGGAGAGGTTAGCGCAAGCGAAGCTTTGAACCGAAGCCCCAGTAAACGGCGGCCGTAACTATAACGGTCCTAAGGTAGCGAAATTCCTTGTCGGGTAAGTTCCGACCCGCACGAAAGGTGTAACGATCTGGGCACTGTCTCAACGAGAGACTCGGTGAAATTATAGTACCTGTGAAGATGCAGGTTACCCGCGACAGGACGGAAAGACCCCGTGGAGCTTTACTGCAGCCTGATATTGAATTTTGGTACAGCTTGTACAGGATAGGTAGGAGCCTGGGAAGCCGGAGCGCTAGCTTCGGTGGAGGCGTTGGTGGGATACTACCCTGGCTGTATTGAAATTCTAACCCGCGCCCCTTATCGGGGTGGGAGACAGTGTCAGGTGGGCAGTTTGACTGGGGCGGTCGCCTCCTAAAGAGTAACGGAGGCGCCCAAAGGTTCCCTCAGAATGGTTGGAAATCATTCGTAGAGTGTAAAGGCACAAGGGAGCTTGACTGCGAGACCTACAAGTCGAGCAGGGACGAAAGTCGGGCTTAGTGATCCGGTGGTTCCGCATGGAAGGGCCATCGCTCAACGGATAAAAGCTACCCCGGGGATAACAGGCTTATCTCCCCCAAGAGTCCACATCGACGGGGAGGTTTGGCACCTCGATGTCGGCTCATCGCATCCTGGGGCTGTAGTCGGTCCCAAGGGTTGGGCTGTTCGCCCATTAAAGCGGTACGCGAGCTGGGTTCAGAACGTCGTGAGACAGTTCGGTCCCTATCCGTCGCGGGCGCAGGAAATTTGAGAGGAGCTGTCCTTAGTACGAGAGGACCGGGATGGACGCACCGCTGGTGTACCAGTTGTCTTGCCAAAGGCATAGCTGGGTAGCTACGTGCGGACGGGATAAGTGCTGAAAGCATCTAAGCATGAAGCCCCCCTCAAGATGAGATTTCCCATGGCGCAAGCTAGTAAGATCCCTGAAAGATGATCAGGTTGATAGGTCAGAGGTGGAAGCGTGGCGACATGTGGAGCTGACTGATACTAATAGATCGAGGACTTAACCAACGCTTTAAAAAAAATGAAATACCTTCTTATTATCTAGTTTTGAAGGAACAACGTTCCTTACATGTTTGGTGGCGATAGCGAAGAGGTCACACCCGTTCCCATTCCGAACACGGCAGTTAAGCTCTTCAGCGCCGATGGTAGTTGGGGGTTTCCCCCTGTGAGAGTAGGACGCCGCCAAGCCATTTCAAAGATCAGCCATCCGGCTGGTCTTTTTTTGTATAGATAAACTTTCAGCTATCAGGGAGAAGTGAGGTGGTTTAACATCTAGTTCAACCTGTAGAGTAATTTAAACGGCCTGAAACGAGAAATGGTTAAACCCGCAGACTATTAATTTCGACCTATCGTAAACACTTGAATTGAAATAATTCATGAGAGCAAGTTACGAATATGTACCGATCATGGAGCAATGGTTAATTTCATGAATCAGGCTATAGTAATTCAGAGGGAGAGAAGGGTAGGATAAATAAAGGGGATGCATAATTTATAAGCGGAGGACTTTAACGGAAGACAGAGATATCATAATCTGAGGCAATAGTGGATTTCTATTATGATGAAATCGGTTTTATTGAGATGTATTCTTGTCTTTATTTGTTCCTTTCATTATACTAGGAAGAATTTATTGTTGATGAAGAACTTACTTAATATTGATAATAATGCAAGTTGATTGCTAAGGAAGAAAACAGACAAAATAGAATTATGGAAGGGGTCGGTATTGTGAGTAAAAAGGGTAAGGAAAGGTTTGAAGTCATCGAGGGCGAGTCGATCGATGCATGTTTAGATCGGATTAAAGCGGCAGGATACTTTCCTGTAAGGCGAACGGAGGAGCCAATCTTTGCCGAGAGAATTGAAAATGGCAAAGTCCAATATGTGCCAGTTGATCGGAAAATTGTATTCGAAGCAAAATTAATTGAGTAAAACACGAACGATTAATTAATATGATGTGAAAATATTCGATTTTAACTTGACATTAAAATGACCGGAAGGTAATATGAAGTTACATTAATACATCTCATATAATCATGGGGATATGGCCCAAAAGTTTCTACCTGATGACCGTAAATCATCGGACTATGAGAAAAGCATCTGACTATTTCGGAAACTAGCCAAGTCTTTTTGCACTTTTTCAAAAAGGCTTTCTTTTCCGGACAGGTTGCTTTCTCGATGAGGAAGCAACCTGTCCGTTTTTTTATTTACATGTTATAGATAATGATAAGCGTCCGTCTACATACTCGGGACGCCATAATATGAGTGTTGGAGGGAAAGATGATATGAAACCGCAAGTTGGGGTTATTATGGGAAGTGTCTCGGATTGGGAAACGATGAAATACGCTTGTGAATCATTGGAACAGCTTGAGATTCCCTATGAAAAAAGAGTCGTTTCCGCCCACCGGACGCCGGATTTACTATTTGAATATGCAGAGAGTGCAAAAGAGAGAGATATTAAAGTGATTATTGCCGGTGCAGGCGGGGCTGCACATCTTCCAGGTATGACCGCCGCTAAAACGATTGTCCCTGTGATAGGCGTTCCAATACAGTCGAAGGCATTAAATGGGATGGATTCGTTATTATCGATTGTTCAAATGCCTGGTGGCGTACCGGTTGCAACGGTCGCGATCGGAAAAGCGGGCGCAGTCAATGCCGGTTTGTTTGCGGCTCAAATATTAGCAGCTTTTGATTCTGACATTGCTGATAGGTTAGAGGCTTTACGAAACGAAACCAGAGAAAAGGTGTTACAGAGCAGTGAACAACTTAAATAATACAGTCATTTTACCGGGACAGACCATTGGAATAATTGGCGGTGGGCAATTGGGCAGGATGATGGCCCTATCGGCTAAGGCATCGGGCTTTAAAATTGCGGTCCTTGAGCCGACTGCAGAAGGTCCATGTGCTCAAGTGGCGGATATAGAAATCACTGGTGCTTATGATGATATCGAAGCATTGAAAAGATTAGCTGAGGTCAGTGATGTCATAACTTACGAGTTTGAAAATATCAGTTCAGCAGCCTTGGATTGGTTAAAGCAACATGCATATCTTCCACAGGGCTCAGAATTATTAAAGCTGACACAGGATAGATTGACGGAAAAAAAATCCATATCTGATGCAGGTGCTTCCGTTGCTCCATATCAGGAAATACAGGAAATTTCAGAAATTTACCTTCATATAGAGAAAATAGGGTACCCTAGTGTGTTAAAAACGACGCGGGGCGGTTATGATGGAAAAGGGCAGTTGGTCATTAAGGAAGAAGCCGATATCAAAAAGGCTGAATCCCTGCTCAAAACAGGTAAATGTGTGCTGGAAGCCTGGATTCCTTTCGTAAAGGAAATCTCCATTATCGTGACGCGCAAGGCAAATGGCGAGGTAAGTCATTTTCCGATTGCGGAAAACATTCATATTGAAAACATTCTTCATAAAAGTATTGTTCCCGCCCGTATTAGTCAACAAGCTGAACGGAAAGCTATTAATGAAGCTTTGCAGCTTGCAGAGAAACTTGATTTGGTGGGGACATTGGCAGTCGAGATGTTTTTAACCGCTCAGGATGAGATCATCATTAATGAATTAGCTCCAAGACCTCATAACTCAGGCCATTATACAATGGAAGCATGTGAGACTTCACAGTTCGAGCAGCATATTAGGGCTGTCTGCAATTGGCCGCTCGGAAATACGGAGTTATTGAAGCCTGTGGTAATGATAAACATCCTTGGTGAGCATATCGGGCCCTTAATGGATGAAATTCCGACGCTTTCAGATTGGAAGGTCCACCTATACGGTAAGAAAGAAGCCAAGCTTAAGCGGAAAATGGGTCATGTGAATATTTTACGTCCAACGATCGAGGAAGCTCTTTTGGAAAGTGATCGAAGCAAAATATGGAATCAACAGGTTGAAACGGAGGAAGTAAAATGATTGAACGTTATACCCGCCCAGAGATGGGAAACATTTGGACAGAAAAGAACCGCTTTAATGCGTGGTTGGAAGTTGAAATCTTAGCTTGTGAAGCATGGTCTGAGCTAGGTGCCATTCCAAAAGAAGATGTGAAGCTTCTTCGTGAAAAGGCCACATTCGATGTGGACCGTATCAATGAAATCGAAAAAGATACACGCCATGATGTTGTTGCTTTTACACGTGCGGTTTCTGAAACGTTGGGTGAAGAACGGAAATGGGTCCATTACGGACTGACTTCCACTGATGTGGTGGATACAGCTCTTTCATATGTGATTAAGCAAGCGAATGAGATCCTTGCCAAGGATTTAAATAACTTCGTGGAGATCCTGAAAAATAAAGCGAAGGAACATAAATACACGGTTCAAATGGGACGTACACATGGAGTTCATGCTGAGCCGACCACTTTTGGGTTGAAATTGGCTCTTTGGTATCAAGAAATGAAACGTAATGTCGAACGTTTTGAAGAAGCAAGAAAGAACATAGAGGTTGGGAAAATCTCTGGAGCTGTCGGAACTTACGCAAACATCGACCCGTTCGTTGAAAAATTTGTTTGTGAAAAGCTTGGTCTTGAAGCAGCGCCAATTTCAACACAAACATTGCAGCGCGATCGCCACGCACATTATATGAGCACATTGGCTTTAATAGCGACATCAATTGAAAAGTTCGCAGTGGAAATTCGCGGCTTGCAAAAAAGTGAAACACGCGAAGTGGAAGAATTCTTTGCAAAAGGACAAAAAGGTTCTTCAGCAATGCCCCATAAACGGAATCCAATCGGTTCTGAAAATATGACGGGCATGGCACGTGTAATCCGCGGTTACATGATGACAGCATATGAGAATGTGCCATTATGGCATGAACGTGACATTTCACATTCTTCTGCTGAGCGCATCATCTTGCCGGATGCAACGATCGCATTAAACTACATGCTGAACC
Organism: Brevibacillus sp. JNUCC-41; assembly: GCF_014844095.1. Taxonomy (NCBI): domain Bacteria; kingdom Bacillati; phylum Bacillota; class Bacilli; order Caryophanales; family Bacillaceae; genus Peribacillus; species Peribacillus sp. JNUCC41. The sequence continues at coordinate 2,260,375 of NZ_CP062163.1, forward strand.
GTTTCAGCAACATAGTGAAGAACTTGACCGTATATCCAGAAAATATGAAACGCAATATGGACCGTACGCTTGGATTGATTTTCTCACAACGTGTACTGCTTTCCCTTATCGATAAAGGACTTGTCCGCGAAGAAGCTTATGATACGGTTCAGCCGAAAGCGATGGAGGCATGGGAGCTTCAAGTTCCATTCCGAAGCTTGATCGAAAAGGATGATAAAATCACAAGCTTGCTTACGAAAGAAGAACTTGATGATTGTTTCGATCCTACACATCACCTGAAAAATGTTGATGTAATCTTTGATCGTTTAGGTTTATAAAAAGTGAAGGCGGCAAACATGGCACCTCCAAACGGTGATATGTTTGCCAAGCCTGACCAATGGCAGGAAAATTCATAATATTCACAATGTGGGGGTCTGGACAGATGGAAAAACGAGAATTGTTGTATGAAGGAAAAGCGAAACAGATTTTTGCAACGGACAACAGTGAAATAGTATGGGTGGAATACAAGGATTCGGCAACAGCGTTCAATGGTGAGAAGAAGTCGGAGATTGCCGGAAAAGGTAAGTTGAATAATCAAATTACTAGCTTACTATTTTCAAAGCTTGCCCAAGAAAATATCCCGTCCCATTTTATTGAAATGCTTTCCGACCGGGAGCAGCTAGTAAAGAGGGTATCCATCATTCCGCTTGAAGTCGTTGTCAGAAATACGGCTGCCGGCAGTTTTTCTAAAAGGACTGGCATTGAAGAAGGCAAGCCGCTAAAGAAAACGCTGATTGAGTTTTACTATAAAGATGACGAACTCGGCGATCCTCTGTTAACGGAAGACCATATTGAAGAATTGGAACTTGCAAGCAAGGAAGATGTAGCGATTTTAAAAGAAAAAGCACAAGAAATCAGTATTGTCTTAACTTCCTTCTTTAAAGAGTTGGACATTAAATTGATTGATTTTAAATTAGAGTTCGGTAAAACCCCGAATGGAGACATTTTGCTGGCAGACGAAATTTCACCTGATACTTGCCGATTATGGGATATTAATACGAACGAAAAGTTAGACAAAGATGTATTCCGCCGTGATTTAGGAAGTTTAACAGATGCTTACGAAAAAATACTAGCAAAGTTGGAGGGCACTCAACATGTATAAGGTTAAGGTATATATCACACTACGCGAAAGTGTACTAGATCCACAGGGAGCAGCAGTGCAACAATCACTTCATAGTTTGACTTATAACGAAGTTAGCGATGTTCGAGTGGGGAAATACATTGAACTTACAATTAAAGATACGGATCGTGATTTAGATCAACTTGTGAAGGAAATGTGTGAAAAACTATTGGCCAATACGGTAATTGAAGCTTACCGTTATGATGTTGAGGAGGTTATCACCCAATGAAATTTGCTGTCATAGTTTTCCCTGGTTCCAATTGTGATGTCGATATGTACCATGCGATAAAGGATGCACTGGGGGAAGAAGTGGAGTATGTTTGGCACTCTACAGACAATCTAGATCAGTATGATGGGATTCTCCTTCCAGGAGGTTTCTCTTATGGAGACTATTTACGCTCTGGAGCTATTGCACGATTTTCGAATGTAATGGCCGAAGTCGTAAAAGCGGCACAAGCAGGAAAGCCTGTCTTGGGTGTCTGCAATGGTTTTCAGATTTTACTTGAAGTAGGACTTTTACCTGGAGCGATGCGCCGTAATGAAGGCTTGAAATTCATTTGCCGCAATGTAGGACTGAAGGTTGAAAATAATCAATCGATGTTCACGACAGGATATGAATTAAATGAAACGATTACGATCCCGGTTGCCCATGGTGAAGGGAATTACTACTGCGATAATGAGACATTGGCTGAATTAAAACGAAATAACCGCATCTTGTTCACGTATGATGGTGAAAATCCAAACGGAAGCTTGGAACAGATAGCGGGGATTACAAATGAACAAGGAAATGTCCTCGGAATGATGCCTCATCCCGAACGTGCTGTTGATTCGCTGCTTGGCAGTAAAGACGGCTTAAAGATTTTTCAATCCATCGTAAAAAACTGGAGGGAATCACATGTTATTACAGCTTGAACCAAGTCCGGAAAAAATTAAATCGGATCGTTTGTACGCAACTATGGGACTATCCGATGATGAATTTGCAATGGTGGAGAAAATCTTAGGCAGACTGCCGAATTATACGGAAACTGGATTGTTTTCGGTAATGTGGTCAGAGCATTGTTCCTACAAAAATTCGAAACCCATCTTAAGGAAGTTCCCGATTACAGGGGAGAAAGTGCTGCAAGGTCCTGGTGAAGGAGCAGGTATCGTTGATATCGGTGACGATCAGGCTGTCGTTTTTAAAATTGAAAGTCATAACCACCCTTCGGCAATAGAACCTTATCAAGGTGCTGCTACTGGTGTCGGCGGAATTATCCGTGATGTCTTCTCCATGGGTGCCCGTCCAATTGCGATGCTGAACTCGCTTCGCTTTGGTGAGTTAGATAATGATCGCGTGAAATATTTATTTAAAGAAGTGGTTGCCGGGATTGCGGGATACGGGAATTGTATCGGAATTCCAACTGTCGGCGGAGAAATTCAATTTGATCCATCGTATGAAGGGAATCCTCTAGTCAATGCCATGTGTGTAGGTTTGATCGATCATAAGGACATTAAAAAGGGCCAAGCGCATGGAGTGGGCAACACGGTGATGTATGTGGGTGCCAAAACTGGACGTGATGGAATCCATGGAGCAACTTTTGCATCTGAAGAGCTTTCAGAGTCTTCAGAAGAAAAACGGCCTGCCGTACAAGTAGGCGATCCATTCATGGAGAAACTGCTTTTGGAAGCATGCCTTGAATTGATTCAAAATGATGCCCTTGTCGGTATTCAGGATATGGGAGCAGCGGGTCTTACAAGCTCATCTGCCGAGATGGCGAGTAAAGCTGGATCAGGAATAAAAATGAATCTTGATTTGGTACCGCAGCGTGAGACGGGAATGACAGCATATGAAATGATGCTTTCTGAATCACAAGAGCGGATGCTGATCGTTGTAACTAAAGGACGCGAACAGGAAATAGTTGACTTGTTTACAAAGTATGACCTAGAAGCTGTTGCTGTTGGAGAAGTAACGGATGACAAAAATCTAACACTTTCCCATCAAGGTGAAATCGTTGCTGAGGTTCCGGTTGATGCATTGGCTGAAGAAGCTCCAATCTATCACAAGCCATCTGCAGAACCGCAATATTTCCGTGACTTCCAAAGCATGAAGGCTGAAGTTCCAGCAATTGGAGATTACAAAGAAACATTGGTTTCACTATTGAAACAACCGACAATTTCGAGTAAGGAATGGGTCTACGACCAATATGATTACATGGTCCGCACGAATACAGTCGTCTCACCTGGATCGGATGCGGCCGTAGTGCGTGTACGGGGTACGAATAAGGCCCTTGCCATGACGACGGATTGCAACTCCCGCTTTATTTATTTAGATCCTGAAACAGGTGGCAAAATCGCAGTGGCTGAAGCTGCCCGTAACATCATTTGCTCGGGTGCAGAGCCTTTGGCGATTACGGATTGCTTGAATTTTGGAAATCCAGAAAAACCTGAGATATTTTGGCAATTGGAAAAAGCGGCAGACGGTATGAGTGAGGCTTGCAGAAGCTTAAGTACTCCTGTAATTGGCGGAAATGTCTCCCTTTACAATGAAACGAATGGTGAAGCGATTTATCCGACACCTGTAGTTGGGATGGTTGGTCTTGTTAGTGATCTTCAGCACATCACTACACAAACATTTAAAAATGAATCCGATTTAATTTATGTGGTCGGCGAAGCGAAGGTTGAATTTGGAGGCAGTGAATTACAGAAAATGCTTGAGGGTAAAATCTTTGGGCGCGCTCCAGAACTTGATTTGGCCATTGAACAAAAACGTCAGCAGCAAATTCTAACTGCAATCCAAAAAGGACTTGTTGCATCAGCCCATGACCTTTCGGAAGGTGGTTTGGCAGTGGCTTTAGCTGAATCTTTATTCGGGGCTAGCAAACTTGGGGCAAAAGTGAATATATCCGGCGAACCGGTATCCGAATTATTCAGTGAAACGCAATCACGATTCTTACTGTCCATCAAACCTGAAAACCAAGCGGCATTTGAAGAACTTGTTGAAGATGCGATATGCATAGGTTCAGTAACGGCTGATAATAAATTAGTCGTGGAGACATGCAGTGATAGCAAAGTATTGGAAGCGGACGTTGAAGATTTACAAACAGCTTGGAAGGGAGCCATACCATGCTTGCTGAAATAAGAAGCCTAAACGAAGAGTGTGGTGTTGTAGGAGTCTGGGGACATCCCGATGCTGCACAGCTTGCTTACTACGGTTTGCATAGCTTGCAACATCGTGGTCAAGAGGGAGCAGGCATCGTCGTGACGGATGGTGAGCAGATGTCCATCTCTAAGGGCGAAGGACTTGTCACAGAGATATTCACTGCTGAAAAAATGCAGGCACTTTCCGGTACCGGAAAAGCGGCAATCGGCCATGTCCGTTATACTACGGCAGGCGGCGGCGGGTATCAAAATGTTCAGCCTTTCCTGTTCAATTCGCATACAGGAGGGCTGGCACTTGCCCATAATGGGAATATCGTCAATGCCCATCAGTTAAAAGCACAGCTTGAAGGACAGGGAAGCATTTTTCAAACGACATCCGATACGGAAGTTCTGGCACATCTGATTAAACGCTCCGGCTACTCGGATGTAAGAGATTCCGTGAAGAACAGCTTAAGCATGCTGAAGGGGGCCTATGCCTTTGTCATCATGACCGAAAACCAAATGATCATGGCAAGAGATCCGCATGGCTTCCGTCCACTTTCCTTGGGTAAAATAGGCGATGCATATTTCGCTGCATCAGAAACATGTGCACTCGATATTGTAGGTGCAGAATTCATCCGCGATATTGAGCCGGGTGAACTTGTTGTCATTAATGATGAGGGAATCACATCCGAGTACTTTTCGCTTTCCAGTCAACAGGCAATGTGCACGATGGAGTACGTGTATTTTTCCCGTCCGGATAGCAATATTGATGGGATCAATGTCCATACGGCACGAAAAAACCTTGGCAAGCAAATGGCACTGGAAACCAAAATTGAAGCAGATGTAGTTACAGGTGTACCTGATTCCAGCATTTCGGCAGCGATTGGCTATGCTGAAGCTGCAGGCATTCCCTATGAAATGGGTTTAATAAAAAATCGGTATGTTGGACGGACGTTCATTCAGCCATCACAAAGTCTGCGTGAACAAGGCGTGAAGATGAAACTATCACCTGTAAGAGGGGTAGTGGAAGGTAAGCGGGTCATAATGGTTGATGATTCAATCGTCCGTGGAACAACGAGCAGAAGGATTGTCCGCATGTTAAAAGATGCCGGGGCGAAAGAAGTGCATGTAGTAATCAGCTCACCACCGATCAAGAATCCATGTTTTTATGGCATAGACACGTCTAAAAAGGAAGAACTGATTGCGAGCTCTAAATCGGTGGAGGAAATAAGGGAAATCATCGGTGCCGATTCCTTAACTTTTTTAAGTGTCGAAGGTATGGTCGAAGCAATTGGAAGACCGTTTCCTGGAGAAACGCGCGGTTCATGCCTAGCTTGTTTCACCGGAAATTATCCGACTGAAATTTTTGAATACGAACGAGAAAAAACAAAATGTTAATCAAGTCGGCAATGATGATTGATTTTCGGAGGAGGATTTCAAATGGCTAATGCATATAAACAGGCTGGTGTGGATATTGAGGCTGGTTATGAAGCGGTAAATCGAATGAAAAAACATGTAAAGCGCACATTTCGTCCAGAAGTAATGAATGGTCTGGGCGGTTTCGGCGGCATGTTTGATTTATCTTCCTTGAACCTTAAAGAACCTGTGCTCATTTCAGGTACGGATGGAGTGGGTACAAAACTTTTGTTGGCGTTCATGATGGATAAACACGATACAATTGGAGTGGATTGTGTAGCTATGTGCGTCAATGATGTTGTCGTTCAAGGTGCTGCACCTTTATACTTTTTAGATTATATTGCCTGCGGTAAAGCAGATCCCGAACGAATTGAAATGATCGTCAAAGGAATTGCAGATGGCTGTGAGCAGGCGGGCTGTGCTTTAATCGGCGGAGAAACGGCTGAAATGCCTGGCATGTACGAGACGGAAGAATACGATGTTGCAGGTTTCACTGTTGGTGCCGTTGAAAAATCACGTCTAATTACTGGTGAAGCAATCTCGGCGGGTGACGTCGTTATTGGACTCGCTTCAAGCGGCATCCACAGTAATGGATATTCCCTTGTTCGTAAAATTCTTCTTGAAGACTCAGGTATGGGGCTTCATGACTTCGTACCGGAACTGGATTGCAAGTTGGGAGAGGAATTATTAAAACCGACAAAAATCTATGTGAAGTCCGTCTTATCGACGTTGGAAAAATTTGAGGTCAATGGTCTTGCCCATATCACTGGTGGGGGATTCATCGAGAATATTCCGCGTATTCTTCCTGAAGGATGCGGTGTTGAAATCGAGCTCGGAAGCTGGGAAATTCCAACTATATTTTCAATCCTTGAAGAAAAAGGGAACCTTGTAAAAGAGGAAATGTTCAATATCTTCAATATGGGAATCGGAATGACGGCCGTCGTGAAAAAAGAAGTGGCATCCGATGTGCTGGCCCACCTAAAGTCTTGCGGTGAAGAAGCCTCAGTTATTGGAACGATCGTGGATGGAAATGGAGTGTCGTTCAAATAATGAAACGCCTTGCTGTCTTTGCATCAGGTAACGGTAGTAATTTTCAATCAATAGCTGAAGCAATAAAAAGTGGAAAGTTGGAGGCGGAAATCTGTCTTGTCGTTTGCGATCGTGAAGACGCCTATGTGCTTGAGAGAGCAAAGCTTGAGAATATTGACACTTTCTCCTTTTCAGCAAAGAATTACTCCAACAAGACTGAATATGAAATGGAAATCCTTGAAAAACTTCGTCAGTATGAGATAGAATTCATCATTCTGGCTGGTTATATGCGTTTGATCGGTCCAACTTTATTACAAAAGTATTCACAGAGAATTGTGAACATCCACCCTTCACTTCTGCCTAGTTTTCCAGGCAAGGATGCAATTGGCCAGGCTTTTGATGCAAGAGTGAAGGAAACGGGGGTAACGGTTCATTATGTCGATGATGGAATGGACACAGGACCGGTCATTGCCCAAAAGGCAGTGCCAATTCTTGAGGGGGATACGAAAGATATCCTTCAAAAAAGGATTCAGGAGATGGAGCATGACTTGTATCCGTCAGTTTTGCGGGAGCTATGCCACAAGAAACTTACTTAATGGAGGGACCAACATAACATGAAGAAACGTGCATTAATTAGTGTATCGGATAAAACAGGTATCGTAGAATTTGCTCAAGGTTTAATTGAAGCAGGTTTTGAAGTCATTTCTACAGGCGGTACCAAAAAAACGCTGCAGGATAATGGTATTGAGGTAATTGGAATCAGTGACGTCACCGGTTTCCCGGAAATATTGGATGGACGTGTTAAAACACTTCACCCGAATGTCCATGGAGCAGTGTTGGCAAAACATGATGACAAAAATCACGCAGCACAGCTTGCAGAGCATAATATTGAACCCATTCAACTAGTCTGTGTGAACCTATATCCATTCCAAGCGACTATTTCCAAACCGGAAGTCACTGTGGAAGATGCTATTGAAAACATCGATATCGGTGGACCGACAATGCTTCGTTCTTCTGCTAAAAACCACGAATATGTGACTGTTATCGTTGATTCCAATGATTATCCTAACGTATTGGCTGAGCTGAAACAAAATGGCGGAGTATCAAAAACCACGAATCGCCGCCTGGCTGCAAAAGTTTTCCGCCATACAGCAGCATATGATGCCGTTATTTCAGAGTATATGACAGAGCTTGCCGATGAAGAAAATCCTGAATCATTGACTGTTACCTTTGAATTGAAACAGTTGCTTCGTTATGGGGAAAATCCACATCAAAAAGCCGCATTCTATAAAAAACCGCTTGGTTCTGTTTTCTCAATTGCAGAAGCGAATCAACTACATGGAAAAGAACTTTCATACAACAACATTAATGATGCTGATGCAGCACTTCAAATCGTTAAAGAATTCAATGAGCCGGCTGCAGTTGCAGTCAAACATATGAATCCTTGCGGCGTCGGTGTCGGTGCGACCATTTTGGAAGCATTTGAAAAAGCTTATGAGGCAGATGCCACTTCCATTTTCGGTGGGATCATCGCATTGAACCGTGAAGTTGACAAGGCGACTGCTGAAAAACTTCATGAAATTTTCCTTGAAATCATCATTGCCCCTGGGTTTACACACGAGGCAGTGGAAGTATTGACAAGCAAGAAAAACCTTCGTTTATTAACGATCGATTTCGATGCGGTTAAAAAGCCTGAGCGTAAATTGACATCCATTGAAGGCGGATTACTTATTCAAGATCGGGATGCACATAGCTTAAAGGATGCAGAGATAAAAGTGGCAACGAAACGTGAGCCTACCCCTGAAGAGTGGAAAGCCATGGAACTTGGCTGGAAAATCGTGAAACATGTCAAGTCGAATGCAATAGTGGTTTGTAACGATCAAATGACATTAGGTGTTGGTGCAGGTCAAATGAACCGTGTGGGAGCTGCAAAAATTGCCCTGGAACAAGCTGGGGAAAGAGCGACAGGAAGTGCATTGGCATCAGATGCTTTCTTCCCAATGGATGATACTGTAGAAGCGGCAGCGAAAGCGGGCGTCACGGCAATCATTCAGCCTGGTGGATCTGTTAAAGATGAGGATTCAATCAAGAAAGCTGATGAATATGGGATTACGATGGTGTTTACAGGAATTCGTCACTTTAAACATTAATCAAAAATGAGGTGCGATAATGAATGTACTAGTAATTGGCCGGGGCGGCAGGGAGCATGCCATAGCCCGCAAACTATTTGAAAGTAAACGGGTTGGGACAGTTTTTGCAGCACCGGGAAATCCAGGGATGACTGATGTAGCGACTCTTGTTCCGATTGATGAACACAATCACGGGGATTTGGTTGCCTTTGCCAAGCAGAATGCAGTTTCATTAACTGTGATCGGGCCCGAAACCCCATTGTTGAATGGACTTGCCGATGATTTTACGGAGGCAGGATTACAAGTATTTGGCCCTAATGGCCGTGCTGCAGTCATCGAGGGAAGTAAATCCTTTGCTAAAGATTTAATGAAGAACTACAGCATTCCGACAGCAGAATATGAAACATTTTCCGATTACGATTCAGCAAAGGCATATATCGAAAAAGTGGGTGCCCCCATCGTCATAAAAGCGGACGGTTTGGCTGCAGGAAAAGGTGTCGTAGTTGCCATGACGAAGGAAGAGGCGTTAGACGCCATCCATGATATGCTAGTCGGAGCAAAGTTCGGGGAAGCATCTGCTAAAGTCGTTATTGAAGAATTCCTTGATGGCGAGGAATTTTCATTGATGGCATTCGTTAATGGGGAAAAAGTGTATCCGATGGTCATTGCTCAAGATCATAAGCGGGTTTTTGATGGTGATCAGGGTCCGAACACAGGTGGAATGGGTGCATATTCACCTGTGCCGCAAATTTCCGATGAAATGATTCAGACCGCAGTCGAAACAATTCTTAAGCCCACGGTAAATGCGATGATTTCGGAGAATCGGAGTTTTACAGGAATATTATATGCCGGGTTGATTGCTACCGATAAAGGCACAAAAGTCATTGAGTTCAATGCCCGTTTTGGCGATCCGGAAACGCAAGTTGTTTTACCGCGCTTAAAAACAGATTTCGTAGATACGCTTGAAGCGGTTCTTTCTGGAGAGGATTTAGAACTTGAGTGGCATGAAGAAGCTGTTCTTGGGGTGGTCGTCGCAGCTGATGGATATCCAGGGGAATATAAAAAGGGTTCTATTATTAATGGCTTGGAAAAGATTGATCAGTATGCCCATGTTTATCATGCTGGAACGGCCCTCGATAGTGAGGGGAAATTCATTGCGAATGGCGGACGTGTACTTCTGGTTGCTGCAAAAGGGAAAGATTTGGCCTCTGCCCAAGCTGAAGTATATAAAGAGTTGGGACATATTGAGAAAGACGGCTTATTCTGGCGAATGGATATTGGCTACCGTGCAATAAAATACAATTTCTCATCATAATATAAAGAAGCTGACTCTAAGCGGAGTCAGCTTCTTCTTTAGAAAAAACTTAATAGTGATCAGATTGATTAGATTCATGTCCCTGTTTTGGTTCATTTGTCGTTAAGTTTTGTCTGTTTTCCATCGCATCGACGACAGGGCAATAGCGGAGTATGCCTTCGCCTATTTTCATGGCAGAAAGCATGACCACGAATATATAAGATTGGTTTTTCCATGGTTTTTTCACCATTTTAGCCATAGCCCATGTTAGCAATGTAATACCACAGGTAATTCGCATTAATGCATTTATTATACTGATATTTTGTTTAAACTTCACTTTAAGTCCATCCCTTCACAAAAATTTAACAATAATCTGGTTAACATTACTGTTCTAATGAGGCAAGTATGTTACTATGAAATAAAATTGGATTGAAAATGGTTTTTTCATACATCTGTTTCTATAAAATTATGGGGGAATGTTTATGCTTGAACAGCGCTATAGATGGAAAAATAAACATCTAAGAGAACATATAGATGTGCTGGATGGCAATAGGGCACCACACATTCTGCTTAAAAATACGACTTATTTAAATCAGGCTTTACGAAAATGGGTAAAAGCGAATATATGGATATATGATGACCGCATCGTATATGTTGGCGATAAGCTTCCTGATAATATAGACCGCTGTGAAATGGTAGACTGTACAAACCAGTACTTAGTCCCGGGTTATATTGAGCCGCATTCACATCCTTCTCAATTATATAATCCCCTATCTTTTTCACGTTATGCATCTCATTTCGGCACAACGACATTGATCAATGATAACTTGCCGTTTTTATTGCAGTTGGATAAAAAGAAAGCGTTTTCTCTTTTGAAAGAATTACGTAACATTCCTGTAACAATGTATTGGTGGAGCCGTTTTGACGGACAAACGGAATTGATCGATGAAGACATGGTTTTTTCTCATGGGGCCGTTAAATCATGGCTGGAGCATGATGCCGTATTACAGGGCGGGGAACTGACTGGATGGCCGAAGCTTCTGGATGGGGATGACATGATGTTGCACTGGATTCAGGAAGCCAAGCGAATGAGGAAGAAAATAGAAGGACACTTTCCAGGTGCTTCAGAGAAGACTTTAGCAAAAATGACCTTGTTCGGCGCCGATTGTGATCATGAGGCAATGACAGGAGATGAAGTCATGTCGCGTTTGCTGCAGGGCTATTATGTATCGTTAAGACATTCTTCGATCCGGCCGGATTTACCGAAGATGATACAGGAAATCCATGAGCTGGGCATCGATCAATATGACAAATTCTTTTATACGACAGATGGATCGCCGCCATCCTTTTATGAAGGTGGGTTCATAGACTGCTTGATTAAAATAGCAATAGAAAATGGCGTTCCGGTCATCGATGCATACAATATGGCAACTATCAACATCGCACGATATTATAACATTGAATACCTTCATGGTAATATTGCCACAGGAAGGGTAGCGAATATCAACTTCCTGACCGATGTAAAGGAACCCGCACCGGTTTCGGTAATGGCAAAAGGGAAATGGGTTAAAAGGGATGGTGAGATCATTCCGGATGAACAGGAAATCCAATGGAGTGATTTCGATTTTAAACCACTTGATCTTGATTGGGATCTTAGTTTAAAGGAAGATTTTGAGTTTTCCATGCCGTTTGGGATTGAATTGGTCAATAATGTAATTACGAAACCCTACTCCCTTGCCAATGATGTTGGGTATGAAGAACTGAACTTTGAGGATGATGAATGCTTTTTCATGCTTATCGATCGGGAAGGGAAATGGCGCATCAATACGATATTAAAAGGGTTTGCGGACAAATTGTGTGGTTTTGCTGGCTCTTATACAAATACAGGTGATATCATACTAATCGGTAAAAGGAAAAAGGATATGCATTTGGCATTTAACCGGCTGAAGGAAATCGGCGGTGGAATCATTTTAACGGAACAAGGCAAGGTGATCCATGAACTTCCTCTGAAATTAAAGGGAGTCATGTCCACCAAGGAGGTTCCTGAACTGATAGAAGAAGAAAATGAATTGAAACATTTGCTGCGGGAGAGAGGTTATCGCTTCGCCGATCCTGTGTACACCCTTTCATTCTTTTCGACAACCCATCTGCCATATATAAGGCTAACCCAGCGAGGAGTATATGACGTAATGAATAAAACTATACTCTTTCCCACTATAATGCGTTAAAATATAAGAGAAGAAATGGCTAATAAATCAGAGGAGTGGAAAGATGAATTTTAAGAGAGTTCTTTTCATGGTTATTGCTATTTTACTGCTGGCAGGCTGTTCTACGAAAGAAGATCCTGCATCGGATGACAGTAAGCCGAAAGACCAAGCTGTCATCAAAAATACAGATGTGAAAAATGAACCTTCCAATGAGTTTCCACTTACAGGTATAGTCACCGATACAGGCAGTGATCGAAGGGCTGCAGCAGTGATGATTAATAATCATCCGGAAGCACGCCCACAATCGGGCCTCTCAGAAGCCGATATGGTCTACGAAATGCTTGCAGAAGGTGACATAACCAGATTTTTAGCTATCTTCCAAAGTGAAATGCCAAGCCAAATCGGTCCAATTCGGAGTGCAAGGGACTATTATATCGAATTGGCTAAAGGCCTTGATTGCATCTATGTCTGTCATGGGAATAGCCCCGAGGCAAAAACCATGCTGGACAAAGGGTATATTGATAACTTGAACGGATTATATTATGATGGTACTTTGTTTCAACGTTCGGCAGATAGAAAAGCACCGCATAATTCCTACACCACCTTTGAGGATATCCAAAAAGGTGCGAAGGAAAAGGGATATGAGTTGAATGGTGCACCGGAGCCTTATGCCTTCCTTTCAAAGGAAGAGGCGGCTGGCCTTCAAGGGGAACCGGCATTGAAAACCGAGGTTTCCTACGGATCAGACGAGTATGATGTTCAGTATGAATACGAAGCCACGGAAGAGAAATATAAACGTTATTCGAATGGAGAGCAAACAGTCGAACATAAATCGAGTAAACCTATTTTACTGGATAATATATTGATCATTGAGGCTGCTCATCAAGTGATCGACGATAAAGGGCGTCGAAAAATCGACTTGAAAAGTGGCGGAAAAGGTTATTTACTTCAAAAAGGAAAAGCGAATGAAGTAGAATGGGTTAATAAGGATGGTCGGATTATACCAGTGAAAAACGATAAAGAGGTAGGGTTGATTCCAGGGAAAACTTGGGTCAATATTATTCCGGATGAACCTGGTTTAGTAGGAGACGTCTCATTTTGATACCCATGAAATTGAGGGGGAGTAACATGCAAATTGATAAGTTGAGAGGAAAAGAAACGGATCAGCTGTTTAAGTCGATCCTTTCCTTGCGTGATTTGGACGAATGCTATCGATTTTTTGATGATTTATGCACGGTTAATGAAATTTCATCACTGGCACAGCGTCTTGAAGTAGCCCGCATGCTTGAAGAAGGGAAAACCTATCATAAAATTGAAACGGAAACGGGTGCAAGTACGGCTACGATTTCCAGGGTCAAACGCTGCTTGAATTACGGAAATGACGCTTATTCCATGGCTCTTAACCGTATTAAGGATAACGTCGAGGAAACAACTGAATCTTAATTCTTTCGATTATAATAAAAAGCCGGGAAATTCATTTCCCGGCTTTTTACTTTGAGTCCAGCACTTTCTTTGCCGGCTGTCTTTCAGCCATATCCATGTTATATTGGATTTTAGATTCAGAGGTTCCATTTGGTAATAACATTTTATCGATACTTCTCTTTTTTAATGAAAAATCTTAATGCTATAATGGTGTAATGGGAAGTGTGAATGGAGGATTATAATGTACGATTTTCGCGAGTGGAAACATGTTTTCAAACTCGATCCAAATAAAGAAATAAGTGATGAAGCCCTTGAAAAAGTTTGTGAATCCGGTACCGATGCAATAATGGTCGGGGGAACGGATGGAATCACGCTTGAGAATGTGCTTCATTTAATGGCACGTGTCAGAAGATATACCGTCCCATGTGTGATGGAAATTTCTTCTGTAGAAACGGTGACGCCAGGTTTTGATTTATATTTCATTCCGAGTGTCCTGAATAGCACCAACCCTGATTGGATGATGAAATTGCATCAGCAAGCAGTCAAGGAATACGGATACCTTTTGAATTGGGATGAAATTTTCGTTGAAGGGTACTGTATCCTGAATCCTGAGTGCAAGGCGGCCGAATTGACGAAAGCCAATACCGATTTGGATATGGATGATGTGGGTGCATACGCGATGATGGCGGAAAAAATGTTCAACCTGCCGATTTTTTATTTGGAATACAGTGGTGATTACGGCGATGTCCAGATGGTGGAAGCGGCCAAAGAGAGTTTGGAGGATACGATACTATTCTATGGCGGTGGGATAAAATCGGTTGAACAAGCCAAAGAGATGTCTAAGATTGCGGATGTCATCGTTGTCGGCAATGTGATTTATGAAGATTTAAAAGTGGCACTTGCAACAGTTTCGGCAGTTAAATGAAAACATGTAATAAATATAGTATACTAAAACAGAAACGAATGTTCGTATAGGTGGTGTGATAATGCAATATTTAGCGGAAAAATTACTAATAGGTTTGAATGAACAGCAACAAAAAGCAGTGAAATCAACTGATGGCCCACTTTTAATCATGGCTGGGGCAGGAAGTGGAAAGACGCGTGTGCTGACTCACCGAATAGCTTACTTGATGGTCGAGAAGGAAATAGCGCCTTGGAACATCCTTGCAATCACGTTCACCAACAAGGCGGCACGTGAGATGAAGGAGAGGATACGTGCCATACTAGGCGGTGCATCCGAAGATATCTGGATTTCGACTTTCCACTCGATGTGTGTCCGAATTTTACGAAGAGATATTGACCGTATCGGATTTAATAGGAACTTCTCGATATTGGATACAACGGATCAGCAATCGGTCATAAAACAAATCATGAAAGATCGTAATATGGATACAAAGAAATATGATTACCGTGCCATTTTGGGTAGCATCAGTTCAGCGAAAAATGAATTGGTCGGGCCGGAAGAGTACCTGAAGACGGCATCTGATTACTTCACTAAAGTAACTGCCGATGTATATATGGAATATCAAAAACGGCTGCGTAAAAATTCAGCGCTCGATTTCGATGATTTGATCATGATGACGATTCAATTGTTCCAGCTCGTACCTGAGGTGCTTGAATATTATCAGCGTAAATTTCAATACATTCATGTTGACGAGTACCAAGATACGAACAGGGCTCAATACATGCTTGTTAAACTATTGGCTTCACGCTTCCGTAATCTCTGTGTTGTCGGGGATTCCGATCAATCGATCTATCGTTGGCGCGGTGCGGATATTGCGAATATCCTTTCATTTGAAAAAGATTACCCGAATGCCAACATGATTTTCCTTGAACAGAATTACCGCTCGACGAAAAAGATTCTTGAAGCGGCGAATAAGGTCATCGATAACAATCAAAACCGGAAGCCGAAAAATCTTTGGACCGAGAATGCTGATGGCAATAAGATATTCTATTACCGTGCGGACAATGAACAAGGGGAAGCGCAATTTGTAGCCGGTAAGATAAATGAGTTAGTGCAGGCCGGAAGCAGGAAATATTCAGATATAGCAATACTTTACAGGACAAATGCACAATCACGTGTCATGGAGGAAGTTCTGCTTAAATCCAATATAAATTATGCAATAGTCGGGGGCACCAAGTTCTATGACCGTAAAGAGATTAAGGATTTACTTGCCTATCTTCGCCTTATTGCGAATCCTGATGATGACATCAGTCTCCGCCGTGTAATCAATGTACCAAAACGCGGAATTGGTGCAACTTCAATGGACAAAGTGGCAGATTATGCAGATCAATATGATGTTTCCATCTATAAAGCACTCGAATCCGTTGAAATGGTAGGGATAAGCGGGAAGGCTACCAAAGCGGCAAGGGAATTCCATACGCTGATCACTAACTATACAAATCAGCAGGAATATTTATCCGTGACGGAACTTGTGGAGGAAGTCATTAAGAAAACCGGTTACCGTGAGATGCTGCAGGCAGAAAAAACGATTGAATCACAAAGCCGGCTTGAAAATATAGATGAGTTTTTATCTGTTACGAAAGCATTCGAAGATAACAGCGAGGACAAATCATTGGTGGGCTTTTTGACTGACCTGGCGTTGGTTGCCGATATAGACCAACTTGATGAGAATTCCGAAGAAGCTACAAATACGGTAACGTTGATGACACTGCATTCAGCGAAGGGACTTGAATATCCGGTGGTCTTTCTATTGGGCCTTGAAGAAGGGGTTTTCCCTCACAGCCGCTCGCTTATGGATGAAGAGGAGATGGAAGAAGAACGCCGTCTGGCTTATGTGGGAATTACAAGGGCTGAAAATGAGCTATTCATAAGCAATGCCCAAATGCGGACATTGTATGGACGGACTAGCATGAATCCTGTTTCACGTTTCATTAATGAAATACCAGAGGAACTACTTGAAGATTTAAAACCGAAACCGGCTCCTAGAGCAAGGCAAACACCTTTCAGTTCTTCAAGAACCGGATCTCCTTCAACAGCTTCAACAAGAAAAGTGCCTGCCTTTGGAAGAGCTGTTTCTGCACCATCCGCAACGGGCGGAGAAGAAATCGGCTGGGCTGTCGGCGACCGTGCATCCCATAAAAAATGGGGTATAGGAACCGTGGTGAGCGTAAAAGGGGAAGGCGAAGGCAAGGAACTGGATATAGCCTTCCCAAGTCCAATTGGCATCAAACGCCTATTGGCGAAATTTGCACCAGTTGAAAAAGCATAAGCTATTAATATGCTTCTACTGGTAAAGAATAGGGATATCTGACTTTAGACACCGCTCTTCTAAAAGAAGTGCGGTGGAGTCTTCTTTAGAAAGGATTGAACGTATGGACTTACAAGCTGCAGAGAAGAAAGTTCTAGAACTGCAAACGTTATTGAACCAATACAGCTATGAATATTATGTACTGGACCAGCCATCAGTACCTGATGCTGAATATGATCGGCTACTCCGTGAACTGATTGAGTATGAGGAGAAATTTCCGGAACTGCAAACGGCGGACTCACCGACACAACGGGTCGGTGGCGCCATTTTGGATATGTTTGAAAAAGTAGAGCATACCACACCGATGCTTAGTTTAGGCAATGCCTTCAATGAAGGTGACTTACGGGATTTTGACAGAAAGGTCAGACAATCCGTAGGTGACGATTTTTCCTATGTATGTGAATTGAAAATTGATGGACTTGCCGTCACTCTTCAATATGAGAATGGATTTTTCGTAAGAGGGGCAACTCGTGGAGATGGAACGATCGGTGAAGATATTACCGCTAATTTGAAAACGATCAAGTCGATTCCATTGAAGTTGCGGGAGCCGGTTGCCATAGAAGTGCGCGGTGAGGCCTTCATGCCAAAAAAATCATTCGAATCATTGAACAAGGCAAAAAATGAACGTGGTGAGGAACCATTTGCAAACCCACGAAATGCGGCTGCCGGTTCGTTAAGGCAGCTTGACCCAAAACTCGCTGCAAAACGGAACTTGGATATTTTCCTTTATGCGATTGCCAATTTTGGGGAAACAGGAGTCCGTTCCCACAGTGAGGGTCTGGATTTATTGGATCGCCTCGGGTTTAAGACGAATCGGGAAAGAAAAACATGCTCCAATATAGAGGAAGTAATAGCTTATATAGTAGAATGGACGGAGCAACGTCCAAACTTAGCCTATGATATTGATGGAATTGTCGTTAAGGTGGATTCCCTTGAACAGCAGGATGAATTAGGTTTTACTGCAAAAAGTCCGCGATGGGCCATTGCGTATAAATTCCCAGCTGAAGAAGTCATTACAACCCTAAGGGATATCGAGCTGAATGTGGGCCGTACGGGTGTATTGACTCCGACCGCCGTTTTGGATCCCGTTCGGGTAGCAGGTACGACTGTGCAGCGAGCTTCACTTCATAACGAAGACTTAATCCGTGAAAAGGACATCAGAATCGGAGATCAAGTGGTTGTGAAAAAAGCGGGTGATATCATTCCAGAGGTGGTCAATGTACTGGCAGAGCGCCGTACAGGGGAAGAAGTCGAGTTTAAGATGCCGGCTGAGTGCCCGGAATGCAGCAGTGAACTTGTCCGGCTTGAGGGAGAGGTTGCTTTACGCTGCATCAACCCGAAGTGTCCTGCACAAATAAGGGAAGGCTTGATTCACTTTGTTTCCCGTACAGCAATGAATATAGACAGTCTTGGTGAAAAAGTGATTAGCTTGTTGTTTAAAGAACAACTCATACAAGATGTGGCTGATATTTATAAGCTTACATACGATCAACTGATTGCTTTGGAAAGGATGGGGGATAAATCCGTCAATAAGCTCCTTCAAGCAATCGAGGCTTCGAAAACCAATTCGTTGGAAAAATTACTATTCGGACTGGGCATTCGCCATGTTGGTTCAAAAGCGGCCAAGACACTAGCACGTGAGTTCGGGACGATGGAAGCCTTGAGCAAGGCGAGCCGTGAAGACCTAACGGCCATTAATGAAATAGGTGATAAGATGGCCGATTCCATCGTAGCCTATTTTGAATTGGAAGAAGTCCATGCGTTACTCAATGAATTGGAAGCAGCCGGTGTGAACCTTACATTTAAAGGCCCAAGAGCTGTTGCCATTGAAGAAATCGATTCCTTTTTTGCCGGTAAAACAGTCGTTTTAACGGGGAAATTGTATCAGTTAACGCGTAACGAAGCAAAAGAGAAATTAGAGGCGCTAGGAGCCAACGTTGCTGGAAGTGTCAGCAAGAAAACCGATTTGGTCATAGCTGGCGAAGATGCCGGTTCCAAACTGGAAAAAGCGGAAAGCCTAGGCGTCATGGTATGGGATGAAGAGAGACTGATTGAGGAACTAAATAATTAAGAGGTGTAGCTATGAGGAAACACTCTATTTTGGGGATGATTCTTATACTGCTTCTTGCTGGATGTGCGCCTAGTTTTGAGGATAAGCAAGAGGTAGTTCAAGACTCCAAAGACAAAAAAGAAACGGCAATTATTCCGAAGTATAAAATTTCGGAAGAATACTATCAAACAATCCTACCGTTTGAACCATCAAAAGCACGCGGTTTGGTCGTATCCAATCTAAATACCCGATATGACATTGAAGAATTCGAAAATGGATTGATGCGGTTGGCCCAAACCCAATTCGACCCGGAAGATTACCTGTTTCAAGAAGGGCAAATGCTGGATAGTTCCACGATATCTTCCTGGCTGAACAGAAAATATACCGATAGTCAGTTGAAAGAAAAGAAGATGAAGGCCTCAGAGAACCTTGGCCTGAATCCGGTTGATCCAGGTAAAGGAGACATTGATAAGCGGAATGAAGAAAACCCGATTTATCTTGCTCATATTTTAGAACATAATTACTTGGTCAAAACAAAGGATAATTCAGTGAGCCTTGGCGGGGTTGTCATAGGTCTTGCTTTGAATTCAGTGCATTACTATCAAAAAGAGGCATTCGGTGCCACCTATGAAAATAAAATAGATAGTAAAAAGCTGAAGCAAGAAGGGGAGAAAATTGCTGCAGAAGTCTTAAAAAGGCTGCGTAAAATGGACAAGCTGAAAAATGTTCCGATTACGATTGCCTTATTCGAGCAAAATGAAAAATCCTCGGTAGTTCCTGGGAATTTCATTTCCTATACAAATATTGATAAAGGCTCTGACAATATTGGAAAATGGACGAACTTGAATGAAGAGTATTTCCTATTTCCTTCTGCTAGTGCTGAAAAAAAATACCGTGATGACGTCAATACCTTCACGAACTTTAAAGAAGATGTCGAAGAGTACTTCCCTAACTTTAACGGAGTCATCGGCAGGGCGTTCTATATGGATGATCAATTGCAAAGTTTGAACATCGATATCCCGATTCAATTTTATGGGAACTCGGAAGCGATCGGCTTTACCCAATATGTTGCCGGGCTTGTAATGGAACGGTTCCCGAACTACATTGCCATACAGGTATCCATTACCTCTGTAAATGGACCTGAAGCGCTCATAGTCCGTGAAGCAAATCAAGACGAACCAACCGTGCATATATACGAATGAAAAAAGATGAAGCTTAACAGCTTCATCTTTTTTGCAACCCGCTTAAAATTCGGATCTGTTTTTTGTGAATTTCAAAATAACCTCTAACCAGGAATGAAAATATATATAGGAAGTAAACCCTTCCATCTCAGGGAACAAATGCACTTTAGAGGGAACATTTGTCGAATTTTACAGGCCTAATTGTCATTTCCCCGGAAATTCCGGCAACTTTCCCATATTTCCCGGAAAATATCTCTTTTTCCTTATGAAATAATTGATTTTCGACATTGTATCTCTTGTTGCTTTACTGTGCAATAGTTTGATATGATTTAAACGATGATTATATGGAGAAAAGCGGCGAAATTCAGTCGATTTGGATATTTTTTCGGAGGTGAAGAGAATGTCACGTATTTCTATGGAACAAGTTAAACACGTTGCCCATTTGGCTCGTTTGGCCATTACGGAAGAAGAAGCACAACAGTTTCAGCATCAGCTTGACCAAATGATTTCATTCGCGGAGCAGTTGAATGAGCTTGATACGGATCAAGTAAACCCGACTTCTCACGTTTTGGATATGAAGAATGTTATGCGCGAAGATGTCGCAAAACCGGGATTGCCAGTAGAAGAAGTAGTTAAAAATGCACCGGATAGCAAAGAAGGATATATCCGTGTACCATCTATAATTGAATAAGGAGGGACAATGATGTCGTTGTTCGAACAAAAAGTTTCTGAGCTTCATGAACGCTTACATAAGAAAGAGATAAGTGTCACTGATCTTGTTAACGAATCGTATAAGCGGATCGGACAGGTAGAGGACAAGGTGAAGGCATTTTTGACACTAGATGAAGAAAACGCCCGCAGTCAAGCAAAACGATTGGATGATCAATTGGTAAAAGGCGAGAACGAAGGCCCTTTATTTGGTATGCCAATCGGAGTGAAGGATAATATTGTCACTAAAAATTTGCGTACGACTTGTGCGAGCAAAATTTTGGAGAACTTTGATCCAATCTATGA
Organism: Brevibacillus sp. JNUCC-41; assembly: GCF_014844095.1. Lineage (NCBI taxonomy): Bacteria > Bacillati > Bacillota > Bacilli > Caryophanales > Bacillaceae > Peribacillus > Peribacillus sp. JNUCC41. Next base: position 2,281,668 of record NZ_CP062163.1, read on the forward strand.
TGCAACCGTCGTTCAAAAACTACAAAAGGCAGAAACGGTTACGATCGGAAAATTGAATATGGATGAGTTTGCGATGGGTTCCTCTAATGAGAACTCCGCATTTCAAGCTACACGCAACCCATGGAACACGGAATATGTCCCAGGAGGTTCTTCGGGTGGTTCAGCTGCATCTGTCGCTTCCGGTGAAGTCCTATTCTCTTTAGGTTCCGATACGGGTGGTTCGATCCGCCAACCAGCTGCATATTGTGGAGTTGTCGGCTTAAAACCTACATATGGACGGGTTTCCCGATTCGGACTTGTAGCTTTTGCGTCTTCATTGGACCAAATTGGACCTGTCACAAGAACGGTTGAAGATAACGCTTATTTGCTTGAAGCGATTTCAGGTGTAGATCCAATGGATTCGACCTCTGCTAATGTTGACGTGCCGAGTTTTGTGAATTCATTAACAGGCGATGTTAGAGGATTGAAAATAGCCGTACCTAAAGAATATCTTGGTGAAGGCGTTGGCGAAGAAGCACGTAATTCCGTAATTGAAGCGTTAAAAGTATTAGAGGGGCTTGGAGCTGAGTGGGAAGAGGTATCCTTGCCGCATTCCAAATATGCCTTAGCTGCCTATTATTTGCTTTCTTCATCTGAAGCTTCGGCTAACCTTTCACGTTTTGACGGAGTGCGTTTCGGGCATCGTACCGATAATGCAGAAACTCTTATAGAAATGTATAAGCAAACCCGTGCAGAAGGATTCGGTGACGAAGTGAAGCGCCGTATCATGCTTGGAACGTTCTCCTTAAGTTCCGGTTATTATGATGCTTATTATAAAAAGGCTCAAAAAGTACGTACGTTAATCAAAAAAGACTTTGAAGATGTCTTTGAAAAATACGATGTCATCGTTGGGCCGACTACACCTACGCCTGCATTTAAAATTGGTGAGAAGGTCGACGATCCATTAACGATGTATGCCAATGATATCTTGACGATTCCAGTCAATCTTGCTGGTGTACCGGGTATATCCGTGCCGTGTGGATTCGCAGCGAATGGCCTTCCGCTTGGACTGCAAATGATTGGAAAGCATTTTGATGAAAGCACGATTTACCGAGCGGCTCACGCATTTGAGCAAGCAACAGATTTTCATAAACAATTTCCTAAGCTGTAAGGGGTGAAAAAAATGGACTTTGAAACGGTGATTGGTCTAGAAGTACACGTAGAATTAAAAACGGATTCTAAAATTTTCTCGGCGAGCCCAAACCATTTTGGTGCGGCTCCAAATAGTAACACGACTGTAATCGACCTAGGCTACCCAGGTGTATTGCCTGTCGTCAATAAAAAGGCTGTTGATTTTGCAATGAAGGCTGCAATTGCCTTGAATTGCGAAGTGGCGGAAATTACGAAATTCGACCGGAAAAACTATTTTTACCCGGACAATCCTAAAGCATACCAAATTTCACAGTTCGATCAGCCGATCGGTGAGCATGGCTGGATTGAGATCGAAGTGGGCGGCAAGAAAAAGAAAATTGGCATTACCCGGATTCATATGGAAGAGGATGCTGGAAAGCTGACACATAAAGGGAACTATTCACTTTGTGATTATAACCGCCAAGGTACGCCACTTGTTGAAATCGTATCTGAACCGGATATCACTTCCCCGGAAGAAGCTTATGCTTATCTGGAAAAGTTGAAATCGATCATTCAATACACAGGAGTTTCCGATTGTAAAATGGAAGAAGGCTCACTTCGCTGTGATGCAAACATTTCCTTGAAACCTATCGGGCAAAAGGAATTCGGTACGAAAACCGAATTGAAAAACTTGAACTCATTCAACTTTGTCCGCAAAGGATTGGAGCATGAAGAAATCCGCCAAGCGGAAATCTTGAATGAAGGCGGCATAATCGAACAGGAAACACGCCGGTTCGATGAAGCTACAGGCAGAACGGTACTAATGCGAATTAAGGAAGGCTCCGATGATTATCGTTACTTCCCGGAACCGGACTTATTGACAATCCATATCGATGAAGAATGGAAAGCACGTATTGCTGCCGAGATTCCGGAACTTCCGGATGCCCGAAAAAAACGCTATGTCGAAGAATTCGGCTTACCTGAATATGATGCAGCCGTTTTGACGGTAACGAAAGAAAGTGCCGATTTCTTTGAAGCGACAGTTGCTTCAGGCGCGGATGCGAAACTAGCATCAAACTGGATCATGGGTGAGGTTTCTGCTTTCTTGAATGCAGAAGGAAAAGAGCTGCATGATGTCAAATTGACTGCCGAATCGTTGGCTGGAATGATCAAGCTGATTGAAGATGGCACGATTTCTTCTAAAATCGCGAAAAAAGTTTTCAAAGAATTGATTGAAAACGGCGGGGATGCTGAAACGATCGTCAAGGAGAAGGGACTAGTCCAAATTTCCGATGAAGGCGCATTGCTTACAGCCGTTGAAGAAGCTTTGAATAATAACCCGCAATCAATTGAAGATTTTAAGGCCGGTAAACAAAAAGCAATCGGCTTCCTTGTCGGACAGATCATGAAAGCGACAAAAGGACAGGCCAATCCACAGCTTGTTAATAAAATTTTGGTGGAAGAAATCAATAAACGTTAATATTGACCGTATCACTTTTAAAGTGGTACGGTTTTCTCTTGATTAAGAAAAGAGTTACCGTGAAAAGGCGGAAAAATATTTTTGATTTTTTTTTGAGTTATCTGTAGGGGTAACTCCTTTTTGTGCGTCTATTACATGAATGATTAAAGGAAAGGAGGAAGAGAAGTGACGGATGAGTTAGTTGAAAAGGTAAGGGCTGGGAATGAGCATGCATTCCGAATGTTGATTGAAACATATAAACAGACGATTTATAGGACTGTCTATTCCGTCTTGCGGAATCAAAAGGATGCAGAAGATGTTACCCAGGAAGTCTTTATCAAAATCTACACCTCTCTTCCTCAATATAAGAACCAAGGCTTCAAAACCTGGATTACCCGAATTGCGGTCAATCATGCTATCGATCTAAAGAGAAAGAGGGAACGTCAAAAGGAAGATTTGCAGGAAGAACATTCATCGGAAGCTAATTTGGGCTTAACGGATGATGCCGAGGCCGTATTCTTTCGGAATGAAAGGCGAAAGCAAGTATTACGGAAGCTGAATGACATTCCAGAGGGATATCGGGATGTTGTATATAGCTATTACATAAAGGAAAAGACATTCAAGCAAATTGCAGAGGAACAGCAGATTCAAGTGAAATCTGTGGAGGTAAAGCTATATCGGGCAAGAAATTGGATGAGAAAACATTGGAAAGAGGAGGATTTTTCATGAATCATGTTCCTGAAGCAGAATGGGTTGCATATTTGGCAGATGAAATACCAGAGGCTCTAAAAATTGAATATGAAAATCATCTATACTCCTGTGACAAGTGTTTGTCCGCCTATATGGAAGCGATGGAAATAGAAGAAATCAGTCAGGGCATTGAAGGATTTGATATTGATATTGCAGGTCCTGTCATGGACTCGATTAGCCGATTGAAAGTTGGCTCTGTTGAAGGGGAAAAGCAACACCGAAAAGAGAAATCACTTCGGACGATAACAAGACATTACCTGATTGCTGCCGGGTTTACGATCTTATTGATGGCAGGCGGAGTATTTCAATCATTGACAGAATACATGGATTCTGTGGAATCAAGCAGTGAAAAGGAAACGCAGTCCTTAACCGAGGGACTTATTGATAAAACATTTAATTGGATGGAAACTATCGAAAAGAAAAATAAGGAGGGGTTTAGAAATGAATAAAAGTCCGGTTTTAGCTTTTTTATTATCTTTTCTGCCAGGTTTCGGACATTTTTACCTAGGAAAGAAATATAAAGGGTTATTTTATTTTCTTGCCACGGCTGGATTGGGGCTTGGTGGTCTTCTTCTTTCGTTGATCAGTCAATCGGATGCGTTTCTGGCTTTTTCCATTATTGGAATGGTGTTTTATTTCATCAGTATATTTGATCTGGTGGTCACCTCACTGAGGAACCCTAAAAGTGAAGAGGATGTAGGGGGAATGGCAGATCAGCCGGAAACGGAAAGATTTTATGTAATCATCCTATCATTCGTTCCTGGATTAGGGCATTTTCAGCTGGGCCTCATGAATCGTGGACTTATTTTTCTCATAGGCTTTTTAGGCCTTGGCATCATGGTGATATTTATCAGTGTGATGACACAAATGGAAGGTCTGTTAATTTTCATGGCACTATTGCCTGTTATCTGGATTTACAGCTTTTTTGATTCTGTTCAACAGCTGAATAAAAAGCAAAGGGGTGAGGAGCTTATCGATCGGACCGTTTTGGAAGATTTCGAGGAGAGGCGGGAATCCGGGAAGAAGAGTAAATCGGTCGCGACTTTATTCGCTATTTTCCCTGGTGCAGGTCACTTATATTTGGGGCTGCAAAAACGTGGGATACAATTGATGGCCGGCTTTTTATTCGCCATTTATATACTGGATTTACTCCGGTTAGGCTTCTTCTTTTTCCTTATTCCGATTATCTGGTTTTATAGTTTTTTTGATGGATTGCAAAAAGCCTCAAAAATGGAAGAGGGTCCAGTAGAAGATACGCCCATCATTTCTGGAATGGTCAATCATCAAAAATGGGTAGGATTGGGGTTGGTGGGACTTGGAATCTACTTCTTGGCCAGTAATATAATCGTCCCGGCCATTGCCCCTCATTTAGATGAATGGATTGGAAGCAACTTGGAATACTGGTTTAGAGATTATTTTCAAAAAGGGCTTGTATGTATCCTTCTTATAGGCGGGGGAATCAAATTGCTGTCGGGAAGTAAAAAAGGGAGAGCCAAGGAGGAGACAAAATGAGAACATGGAGAGTCGGAACGATTTCAATGGGGATCTCCCTGGTTGGTTTGGGTTTGGTTTTACTGGTTTCTCAAATTGCGGATATGAATTTGACGACGATTCTGCTATCATGGTGGCCGTTGCTGTTCATTATCTTGGGTGGAGAGATTCTACTCTATATTTATTTTTCGAGAAAAGAAAGTTCTTTTGTAAAGTATGATATTCTTAGCATTCTTTTCGTGGGATTGCTTGGAACGACGGGAATAGTTTTAATTCTGCTAACATCAAGCGGATTGATGGATCAAGTCAGGGCTGCCGTGAATAGTGAAGAGAAAACGGTCAATTTGCCTGGTTTCAATCAAAACGCAGGGAAAGGCATACAGAGAGTTGTCCTGGACTCTGGTACATACCCATTGACTATTGAAAGTGGAAATGACGGAAAAGTTTCCGTTTTTGGAACATATGGTGAGCGGGTAATGAAAGATGCTGATACGTTGTTGAAGAAGGCGGAAGATTATTTACTCGTTGAGAGAAGTGGTGATACGCTTTATATTAGCTTCAAGGATTTGCCGAGTCAAAATGGACTTTTGGACAGTGGTGCAAAGAATCTTAAGGCAACTCTTATAATCCCTGCTGAGTTGGCAGTGGAGATAGACGGACAAAGTACCGATCTTGTCTTGAAGCCTAGAAAACTCTTGAATGACTGGAGTGTGAAGGATAGCGGAAATCTAAGTGTATTCCTTCAGGATAATAGTGATATCAAGATAGATGCTAGAGGGGTCGAGGAATTTGAGGGTCCAAAGAATGGCTGGAAGATGACTGAAGTGAAAGAAGAAACAAGTGAAGAAGGCATTGTAAAGAAGAATGGGTTATTCAATATGGGTAAAGGGAAACATACTTTAACGGTTACCGATACATTTAATGTGAATGTTCAATATCCATGAAATCATTTACTAGAATAAAATTGTAAAAAGCATTATAATTTCCCTGATACGATTTCTGGTAAAATGCAAAAGATACGGACCGAAATACGGTCCTCTTTTTTTCGAATATTGCTTTTCATGTAACGAAGGATTAAGATGTAAATTATGGAATCAATATGTATAAGGATGATGGGAAATGAAAAGAGCAAGGTTGATTTACAACCCGACTTCGGGCCGGGAAGCCATTAAGAGAAGCCTGCCAGGTGTGCTAGCAAAACTTGAAGAAGCTGGTTATGAAGCTTCTGCACATGCGACGACCGGCGCTGGGGATGCGACGAAAGCGGCTAAGATAGCGATTGAACGCGGCTATGATATAGTTATTGCAGCAGGGGGCGACGGTACGATTTATGAGGTTGTTAATGGACTGGCCACTGCAGAGAAACGTCCGAAACTAGGAATCATTCCGACGGGAACGACTAATGATTTCGCGCGGGCGCTGCATTTACCGAAGACGATCGAAGGGGCGGCGGAAATTATTGCCGGTGGGCATACGATGCCAGTCGATATTGGAAAAATGAATGATAAGTATTTCATCAATATTGCTGGCGGAGGCAGATTGACCGAATTGACCTACGACGTGCCGATCAAGCTGAAAACCATGCTTGGTCAGCTAGCCTACTATATTAAAGGAATTGAAATGCTTCCTTCAATTAAGCCGACGGAAGTTTCTATTGAATATGATGGAAAGATTTTTGAAGGAGAGATCATGCTTTTCTTGGTGGCTAACACAAATTCGGTAGGCGGCTTCGAGAAACTGGCTCCTGACGCCTCTTTGAATGATGGGATGTTCACGTTGCTTATTTTGAAAAAGGCAAACCTCGCAGATATTGTCCGTGTCGCTACATTGGCAATGCGCGGTGAGCATATCCATGATAAGAATGTCATTTATGAAAAAGCCAACCGAATTAAAGTACATGCCAAAAAGGACATGATGCTTAATTTGGATGGGGAATTTGGCGGGATGGCCCCAGCTGAATTCGTAAATCAGTACCGCCATTTTGATGTATTCATCCCGCAAGGAATACTGCCGGACGATCCGGCAAATAAATAGGGTGAAAGGGCCGCTGAATCTGGTGGCCTTTTCAGTTTAATAAAGCAAGGAGAATTGCAAACATGTATATCAGGAAAGCGACACCGGAAGATGCGGACAAGGCAGCCGTATTGACCCGGTTAGCGATTAAGGAAATTGCAGAAGTTTTGACAGGCGAAACGGAAGAAGAAAGAATACTTTCCGTTCTTGCTGATTTGTTCAGGAAAAGCGGGAATCGGATCAGTTATGAAAATACCCTTGTCAGTGAACATGATGGACAAGTATCTGGATTGATCATTGCTTACCATGGCAAGGATGCCGAAAGTTTGGATGAACCGATAGTGAAACAATTAAGGATGAAAATGAAAGACCCTAGCGTTACGCTCGATAAGGAAGCGGAAATGAGGGACTTTTATTTGGATACTGTGTCCGTTGACCCGAATTTTCAAGGAAAAGGAATTGGTAGTGCACTGATTCAATATGTAGAGGGGTACGCTAAACAGAAGGGATATCCAAGAATTTCTTTAGTCGTTGAAAATGAAAATGAAGCGGCGAATCGTCTCTATAGCAGATTAGGATATAGGGAAATGAAGACCATTTCGATTAGCTCCCATGAATTTCGCTATATGGTGAAGAAAATAGAAGAACCCCCTGTTTAACAGGGGGTCCTTTTTAGTCATTTGAAATTTGGCACTGAATGCGATTACATTTGCTGCCCGTTCATGGCTGCCCAATCAGAGTAAACTCCGGTGCCATTACAGCCGGGACAGTCGTGTATATCGGAAAAATGATATTCCGTAGGTACGAAGGAGCTGTATCCACGTCCGTAACAATCTGGACAGAGGCCTTTTTCCTCCATACTTGCTCGGTGTTTTTCTAACCTTGTAGCATTCCAGGCTGATATAGAGTTAAATAAACCCATTTCCTCACCTCATCTGTTTTTCCTTATTTTTCATTTTTTAATGAACTTTTATACATGGAACTATGAAAAATCCGTAATTCCTTCCACTATATTTTTATGAAAACAAGAGTAAATTGGTGAGTGGTTTTGTGGCAAGGCCTCTATTGTGGTAAAATACAGGCTAGCATAAAAAAGAAAAGAGAAGATGATATGAAAAAAACAGCACCGGTTGCTAAAAATGATATTATAGAGGTTTTATTTGAAGATTTAACACATGAAGGAGCTGGCGTCGCTAAAGTCGATGGCTACCCGATCTTTGTTCAGAGCGCCCTTCCAGGTGAAAAAGCAAAAATTAAAGTGATGAAGGCCAATAAAGGTTATGGCTTCGGACGCTTGATGGAGATTATCGAAAACAGTCCTTACCGGGTTGAGGTCACGACTGAAGATTACCATAAATACGGTGGTTGTCAGCTGCAGCATATGAGCTATGAAGGACAGTTGGAATTCAAGGAAAGGCAAGTGCGTGAAGTGATGACACGCATTGGGAAACTTGAGGATGTGAAGGTTCACCCGATCATCGGGATGGAGAACCCGACCCATTATCGTAATAAGGCGCAAGTCCCTGTTGGTGAAAAGGATGGCAAGCTAATAGCAGGGTTCTTCAAACCGCGGACACATGAAATTGTTGAAACGAAAGAAAGCATTATCCAAAATGAAGTGGTCAATGAAGCCGTTCAAGTTGTTAAAGAAATTTTCAGTAAGCTTGGTATCCCTGCTTACAATGAAGAGGCACATAAAGGTGTATTGCGGCACATCATGGCCCGTTATGGCAAGCAAACAGGTGAATTAATGATCGTTCTCGTTACAAGAACGAAAAGTATTCCTTTCATCGAAACAATCGTGAAGGAAATCGTTGAACGTCTTCCTCAAGTGAAATCCATCGTTCAAAACGTGAATTCCAAGAAAACGAATGTTATCTTAGGCGATAAAATGACTGTACTATGGGGCGACGAAGTTATTCATGATATGATCGGTGATGTGAAATTTGCGATATCAGCAAAATCATTCTATCAAATCAATCCGGACCAAACGAAAGTCCTTTATGATAAAGCTCTTGACTATGCAGGGCTGACTGGTGAAGAAACGGTGATTGATGCCTATTGCGGCATTGGAACCATCTCTTTATTTTTAGCTAAAAAAGCGAAAAAAGTAATCGGTGTCGAAGTGGTCGAAGAAGCGATAGATGACGCACGCCGCAACGCTGAATTGAATGATATCTCAAATGCTGAATTCATGGTTGGCGATGCAGGTAACGTTATTGCTGAATGGTATCAAAAGGGCAACACTGCAGATGTCATCGTTGTGGATCCTCCTCGCAAAGGTTGTGAAGAGTCCCTACTGAATACGATCATCGAGATGAAGCCAAATAAAGTCGTATACGTATCATGCAACCCAGGCACTCTGGCGCGTGATCTTCATATCTTGGAAGAGGGTGGATATAAAGCAGTTGATATCCAGCCTGTCGATATGTTCCCAATGACGACACATGTTGAAAATGTAGTGTTATTAGAATTGAAATGATGGAATGGGGCCCGGTCTAAATGACCGGGCCCTACAGTTTTTTTGGCTTGTACAATTTGAACATTGATTTCCGCTCCAGGCACTCGCTTTCCGCGGGCAATCAGGGAGCCTCCTCGGCCTGCGCTTGCGGGGGGGGGCTCCCCCAGACGCGCTTTTTTAAGCAGAAGTCTCTCATACCCGCTCCAATCCACTTTGTTATAACATTTATAGATAGAAACCATACCCTGAGAAGTTGAAGGTGTTGCTTTGGGGCAGATGGTTCGGGAACATCATGTGATGAAAGATATGTGGTCCGAACTCCTTTTACCTATAAATTGTGGGTCTCGGTCAATGACCGGACCCTTTTTCGATTGAAGTGAAAGGAGGGGGATTTTTTTTTGAATGGATATTCTTGACGCTCTGACTTGGACATATAGTAAGGATATATATAATGTGAGGCAGGTGATTTTATTAATTTTCAAAAAGCGTTTGCTGTAATTGTTGGTAGCTTTTTGGTGGGTATAGGAATCAATGGCTTTTTAGTTCCGCACCATTTAATAGATGGCGGCGTTATCGGGATTGCACTCATCCTTCATTATTTCTTTGGGTTTCAAACAGGGCTATCCATGTTGATCCTCAGTATTCCCATATTTTTATATGCCTGGTACTATGAACGGTTTTTTTTCTATAGCAGTGTTCACGGATTGCTTCTGACATCCCTTTTTATGGATTGGCTTAATCCATTGAAAAAAGTCTTTTCCATGTCGATACTAACAAGTTCTTTGATTGGCGGTGCCATCATAGGGATGGGGATAGGTCTCATGCTTCGATATGAGACAAGCAGCGGGGGAACGGATATGTTAGCCAAAATTATCTCGAAGTCTACTTCCATGGATATTGCATTGGCGATTATCGTCATAGATACACTAATCATTTCAGCTGCAGCATTCACCTTAGGTATCGAAATTTTTCTTTTTTCATGTGTGACGATCGTCATCATTGGACTGGTCACTTCGCTTATGAAAGTGAGGAAATGAATATACTATCAGTTCCTTAAGATATAGGCCACTTCATCTATTGCCCTTTGCAGCTTTTCGCTATTTTTGTTAAACATCTCTTTAGCTTCCTTTGATTCAGTTCCAAGTGCAAACAACTCTAAGTCCGCTTGGCATTTTTTCAAGGTCGCGAGCAAAAGAGGTTTTTCTTGGGGAGAAGGAACTTTAAGTTTATCATCAAAAAGGTCCACGGTTAATTCCCCGTTGGAATTAGCTTGACCAAGAAACACATTATCAAGGATTACACCCAACTTATCCAGTTCAGTATGAAGCCAATTTCGGTTCAGTCCAATCGTGGAAAGCGGTTCATCAAGTATGTTGCCATCCATAATGATGGTTTGTGGCTCCTTTACTGCAGCCACTGACAGGTTAAGGTCCTTAGGTGTTATAGGTAGATTTTGCTTCTTTAACATTACGGAAAAATCCCCGTTGGCTTCCAATAAGGCAAACTCAACTTCAGAAACATCGAAGACATCTTTTTTCCGGAGCAATGCCAATAATTCATCGATGGTGTATTTCTCTTTTTTTAAATTATCTTCCATGACTTTTCCATCTTTGATGAAAACCGATGCCTTTCCTTCCACAAGATCACGGAATGTTTTACTTTTTAGGGATATTGATCCCGCAATGAAGGGTGCTATGGCAAAAACAAGAATGGACAGTACACCATGTATAACATTGCCCTCAACTTTCGTAGCTAATTCTGCCCCAACATTACCAATGGTTATACCCGTTACATATTCAAAAAAGGAGAGCTGGGACAATTGTTTTTTTCCTAGCACTTTTGTGATCACAAAAAGAACAATTAAAAAGAATAATGAACGTAAAACAATTTCTATCCAATCCGGCATTACCAAACACCTCCTGCTTGATCATTGTATTTAAAAACCTTTATATTGTGGTTCTTCCCGTTCTAACTCTCCCACGCGCTTCTGTACATCCTCCATAACTTCATTCACCACCAGCATCGTTTCATGTAAGATGCGTTTAGATTCATCATCTTCAGTCCGGAGTGCTAAGCTGGATAAGCCTGCTTCAACTCCTTTAAGGCTAGAGACACATTGTTTTACATTAGAAGCTATTGTCATACAGCATCCTCCTCGTCCTTTGGCTCTTAATATAATGGCTTGTAACACTCCGAGGTTGTTTTTCCCGGCACAGGTTACTTCAATCGTGCCAGTGACAACAACCGATCAATCCATGCTTTTCCGCATCCGCTAACGCTCCTGAAAACAATGTCTTCAGCCGCGAATCCTCATTCCGATGAGCAGGCACTTCAAACCATATATGACCCGATTACACAAGTGAATCATGGTTGTCACTCATTCATATTCAATCGAAACGGCATGGGCTATGCATGGGATCGTCTCACTTTGTTGAAAAGATAGGGGAGATAATAAGGCGCCGGTAGCCACGACGAGCAATCGTTTTATTTCTCCCTTTTTCATGCGATTCAATAAATGACCATAAACGACGGTTGCTGAACATCCAGGGCCACTTGCCCCGGACAAGACCGGTTGACCATCCCTGTATATCATTAAACCGCAATCTTTATATTGCTCTTCTTTAATCGGCGTACCATGTTTTTCAAATAATGCCAGAGAAACTTCATGTCCAATCTTCCCTAAATCCCCGGTCACTATTAAATCATAATAGGATGGGTCGAGGTTTCGTTCTCTTAAATGAGCTTCAATCGTATCTACAGCAGCTGGTGCCATGGCACCGCCCATATTGAAAGGATCAGTCAATCCCATGTCGATGACACGGCCTATCGTAGCTGAAGTGACCCTAGGGCCTTCCCCGGCACTACCTAATAAAGCTACCCCTGCCCCCGTAACGGTCCATTGGGCTGTTGGAGGTTTTTGCCCTCCGTATTCAGTCGGATAGCGAAATTGCTTTTCTACTGCGGCGTTATGACTTGATGCTCCTGTCAATAAGTACTCTGCCCCTTTGGTATTGACAAGGTATGCACCAAGAGCCAGTCCCTCCATGGAGGTGGAGCAAGCACCGAATAAGCCGAGATAAGGTGTTCCCAGTGTACGACAGGCAAAACTCGTAGGGGTTATTTGATTGATAAGGTCGCCACCAAGGAAAAAGTGAATCTGTTCCTTCTGAAGACCCGCCTTTTCTATTGCTTTTGTACTCGCTTCTTCCAATAAGACTTTATGTGCCTTTTCATAGGTATCTTGATTTATCCATAAATCGGAATGGAGTAGATCGAAATCATCCGCAAGCAAACCTTCTGCTTCAAATGGACCGCCAACGGTTCCTGTGGAGATGATGACAGGCTTTTGATCAAACACCCATGTGCGATGCCCCGTAAGCATTATAAACCCCTCCATTGTAGAGTATTGTCAGTGCTAAGATTAAACCTTGGAATAAACATAGATCCTTGAGTCAATTCCTTTTGAAATCCTTTTATTAAGGTCTTACGAAAATTTGTAAGCGTATGAATTAATAGCTTCAGCGACTTCGTCCTGTTTCATTAGCTTTAGGCTTGATTGCCTGCAATTCGGTCAATTGGATTGCTTCTATGTAACCCTAGGTATATTCAAGCCCTGTCCTTTATTAAAGAAAAAGAATGGAAGGCTTCATTCTCCTTATGGATTAAAGATATAAAAAAGGCTGGTTGCTTTAACCAACCTTTTTTATATGAATGATTATTGTTTATATTGAGGTTCCTCGCTTTGAATCTCTTCAATGCGAGGTGTGATGCTGTCCACGATTGTTTGTGTTTGTTGGGCAGCTTGTTGGTATAGCTGTTTGGCTTGCTCATTATCTGTGGATAGAGCGAAGGTTTCAAAGCTCGCTTGAGCGCTTTTTAGCCCTGCTATAGTTGTCTTAACATCGCTTATTACTGTCATGTTGTATGAACCTCCCTTTTTTGTAACTGCCTTATTAGAGTACGGAAAAAATGATTATCTATACTTTCCAAATTTCTCTAGGAATTGAGTTAATCAAACGTTTGATTAATGGAAAGGAGTGTAGTTAATCTCTCTCCATTTGATACGCAAATCGTTTCATTGTTTAATTATTGACTGAATTCAGAATTATTAATATAATTACAGAAAACATAACGTGATTACGTGAGGTGATATAACATTTATATTCGGGACGATTTGAATAGTAGAGTTGTTTTTGAAATTTCATCTGATGAAGTGTTAAAAGGCTTGCTATTTTATAAAAGCAAACAGGAGTCGGAAATTGAATCGATCAAAGGTAAAATACATAAATATGAGCAAAAACGAAGGGCTGAGGAAGCTTGGTATCAATCCCTATCACCATTTAAACGTTTTTTTACAGGGCGTGCCCCAAGTCATCACCAGGCCGTTGAGCATTTGGTGAATGTTAAGGATCGATATAAAAAAATTGAGATAATAAAACAGAAGGTTGCTTTTTTAAATCAGGTGATCGGTTTACTCGAAGCTGAAACGGAAAAACGGGAAATGAATTTACCATCAGACATCATTAAAGAAATAATGGACTGGCAGAAAGCGGAGGGAACGCCAAGATGACTCTAGAAACGTTAAACACGGGATTGGATACGGTTTGGGTGGTTCTGACAGCAGCCATGATTCTATTAATGGAGGGCGGGTTTGCTTTATTGGAGGCGGGGTTCGTCCGTACGAAGAATAATGTGAATATCATCATGAAGGTTTTTGCTGATATTACGATCGGCACGCTTTGCTATTTCGTCGTTGGTTTTGGCTTAATGTATGGAACCGATGTATTTGGAACCATTGGGGCAAGTGGCTTTCTTCTGAAAGGCGATTTGTCGCACATCGACCTTACGATTTCCATGGATGCATTTTGGTTATTTCAAGGGGCATTCGTCATCGCCGTTATTTCAATAGTTTCGGGAGCGGTTGCGGAAAGGATTAACTTTCGGGCGTATCTTATTTTTGTTGTAATGATGACGGCATTCATCTATCCGATTGCCGGTCACTGGGTATGGGGGGGTGGCTGGTTAAGCGGGTTGGGCATGCAGGACTTCGCAGGGTCTGCGGTCATTCATGCACTAGGTGGTTTTTCTGCACTTGCGGCTGCCAGTGTAATCGGTCCGAGAGCAGGTAAATTCACTTCACGGGGGACTAGCTCCATTTCACTGCCGAGTAATCTTCCACTGGCATCTGTCGGGGCATTCCTTTTATGGTTTGGCTGGTTTGGATTCAATGCAGGAAGTACCTTGCAGGCTACAGATGGACGCATTGGCCATATTGCCATTGTCACGATGCTCTCAGCAGCATCAGGGGGAGCGGTGACCTTGCTTTATACACTATTTAGATATAGACGCTCGGATGCTCCTTCCGTCATCAATGGCTCACTTGCAGGTCTTGTCGGGATTACAGCTGGATGTGCATTCGTTAGTGATCTGGCAGCATTACTGATTGGATCGGTTTCTGGAATGTTGATGTTGGCTGCGACAAATTGGTTGGAAGCCCGAAAAATCGATGATCCTGTTGGTGCCTTTCCCGTTCATGCGGCATCAGGAATGTGGGGTGCTATAGCGGTAGGGCTTTTTTCCACTGAAAACGGATTGTTTGCAGGTGGGGGATGGCATTTGCTCGGAGTTCAAACGTTAGGATTAGTGGTGTTATGCATCTGGGGCTTTTCAGTGACATGGCTCGTTTTTAAAGTGATAAATGTTTGGCTGCCTATTAGATCCACTGAAGAAGAAGAAGAACTTGGGTTGGATATCAGTTATCATGGCATCATGGCCACACATACCTCACCGGAGTTCATCAAGGTAGAGGACTACTATAATCAAGATGAAGAATTGACAAGGTAATGTCCATAATACGATGGTAGAATCAAGTAAGAGGTGAATTTTAAATGGGTGCATGTAATCTTAATCATTCGCAACAAGATGTCAGGCTGAAATTTGAGAGTCAAAAGGCATTTTTACCAACCGAATTGAGTCGAACATTAGATCGATATCTTGAAAAAGGGAATTCGCAAGAAACATTGAATGAACTTTTTCATCTATTGAAAAAGTATGACTTGTCTACCCAGGAGGAACAGGAATCTAGAAACGAAAAGTTGAAACAGATCATGCTGTAAAAGAGAAAGAACGAGAGTGCAAGTATACTCTCGTTCTTTTTTTGTTTTTTTATTATGGAATCTTCTGTTAAATGTTTAAAGGATTCCGCGGGAATGTGGCTGACTCCTATTTTCTTTTAAACCAGAGCATCAGTAATTATAACTACTTATTTGATTAATCATTTTAATTTAAAGTTTTAATCAATCGTTTGATTAAAACTCATGTACTGGCTGACTAACAGAGCCTTTGATAAAAGCAAGGAGAAAGTAAAAAGGCGGGAGCCCATAAGGCGCTCCTGCTATTTCTTTAAAAACCATCATCTGTTGCGGTGAAGGGGATGTTAAGGTTTCGTTCAACGGCACGAAGTCTTTGATTTAGTCGATTCAGCCTATTCATTTGACGTTGATCATTTTGACTCAGTCTGGTTATTTCCTGGTTTACACGGTTCACTTCTCGATTTATTCTTGTAATTTCTTGGTTCTGCCGAGTGAGTTCCCTTGATTGACGCTCGTTTTGACGCTCAAGTTCCCGGACTCTTCTTTCAAGTTGTTGAGGCTGCCTTTCAACGTCGAATTGGTCGGGTGCCTGACTATATGGATTTTCTTGTACCTGCTGAAGGTTCCAATCTTGCTGTGGCATGTAATCAAATCGTTCAGGCTGTTGGAAATATGGGTTATAATTAGGCTCAAAGTACTGGTGATTTCCATTTTGTTGTGGAAAAGGGTAAAATCCGTATGAATTCATCGTCAACTCTCCTTTTTAAAATTCGGGATGGATACTTTATAACTTATGTAAGTTCCGATGAAGTGACTAGGCGTTAGCCCATACTCGGGAGAAGAGTTAATTCACAGAAAAAATTTCAATAAATTTGCAGAAACCATCCGGTTCCTATATCGTTTAGGATAGGGGAAATTCTTTTAACTCCATCTTGAAACCAATCCATGGGATAATCCGTATATATATATAAAAGAGTGTAAGTCAGGAGTGTAATGATTATGAATCGATTTCTTGCTGA
The DNA here is from genome assembly GCF_014844095.1 of Brevibacillus sp. JNUCC-41. NCBI lineage: Bacteria > Bacillati > Bacillota > Bacilli > Caryophanales > Bacillaceae > Peribacillus > Peribacillus sp. JNUCC41. Next base: position 2,298,063 of record NZ_CP062163.1, read on the forward strand.
TATTGTTCCGATATTGATTGCATTTCCAATAGTTTTGCCGATTTGGATGATTAGCTATTTTGCATTGAACCAACCGTTTGCCTTATCCGTTGTCATTTCTTTAGCAGGAGGGGCGCTTGCATACTGGCTAAGTTCCGTATATTTTTCATCAAGATACCTCAAAAAACATGAATTGACGAGAAAAGAATATCAATATATTAAGAAAAATTTATTTGAAGCAAAATCAAAGATATGGCGGGTTCAAAAAGCATTAATCTCGGTCAGGCATATCTCTTCTTTTAAACAGAGGAAGGATATGATTAAAATGATCAGAAAAATATATAGTCTGACAAAGAAAGAACCGAAGCGATTTTACCAAGCGGAACAATTTTATTACTCGCATCTGGATTCCGCCATGGAGCTTGCGGAGAAATATGTTTTTTTAGCACAGCAGCCAAAAAAGAATAGGGAACTCGAACTTTCCTTAACAGAGACTCGCAAAACTTTAAAGGAACTCACTAATACGATAGAAAAGGATTTATATAAAGTTATTGCCGATGATATTGATCACCTTAACTTCGAATTGGATGTTGCTAAGCAATCCATTGAAACTAGAAAAGAGTCACAAGTAATTGATGAAAGCAGGAGGTTAAAATGAATAACAATGATCCAAACCTGTTGAATAAAACGAATAATGCCAGTTTGATCGATGATCTTTTAGCCAATCCATTTGATGGGGTGCAGGAGCTGGAGAAAGTATCTTCCCAGGAAGCGAAACCGGTTAAACTGATTGATGTCATTCCTGAAGAGAACAGGGCAAAGGCATATCAGCTTGCCGAACAAATCGACCCAACCAATCATCAGGCGATGATATCCTATGGTACACCCGCCCAATCAAAGCTTCTGACCTTTTCTAATTCCATGCTTGAGCATGTCCAGAAAAAAGATGTGGGTGAAGTGGGCAACATTATCAGTGATTTAATGAAAAAGTTAAACGAGCTGAGCCCGGATGAGCTAAAACCGGATAAGCCCTCTTTCTTTGCGCGTATGTTCGGGAAGCTCTCGGGATCTGTACAGGAAGTGCTATCCAAATATCAAAAAACTGGTGCCCAAATTGATCGAATCAGTGTGAAACTCGAGCGGAGCAAGAATATCCTGCTATCGGATATCGTAATCCTTGAAAAGCTATATGAAACGAATAAGGATTATTTCCAGGCATTGAATGTCTATATTGCAGCCGGGGAAATTAAACTCGAAGAAATCCATGGGAAAACGATTCCGGAGTTAAGGAAGTCCGCTGAATCGAGCAATGATCAAATGAAGTTCCAGGAAGTCAATGATATGCTGCAATTTGCTGAACGGTTGGATAAAAGGCTTCATGATTTGAAATTGAGTCGCGAAATTACGATTCAAAGCGCACCGCAAATCAGGCTGATCCAAAACACGAATCAGGCGCTGGTCGAGAAAATACAATCTTCGATCATGACAGCCATCCCCCTTTGGAAAAATCAAGTTGCGATAGCATTGACCTTAATCAGGCAAAGGCATGCAGTAGAAGCACAAAAGCAGGTTTCCAAAACTACAAATGACTTGTTATTGAAGAACTCTGAGATGCTGAAAACGAATACCATTGAAACGGCAAAAGAAAATGAGCGCGGACTTGTCGATATCGAAACATTAAAGAATACCCAAGCCAATTTGATTTCCACGCTTGAGGAAACCATGCGGATTCAAGAAGAAGGAAGGCATAAACGCCGACAAGCCGAACGGGAATTGGCTACAATGGAAAATGAACTGAAACAGAAACTATTGGAGATAAAGGGATAAGGGGAGATAACATGGAAACCATCGAGGCTATAAAAACGAGAAGAAGCATTGGAATCGTCAAGCAAGATCCGGTACCTAAGGAAATGATCGAGCAAATCATTGAAGCTGGAACGTATGCCCCTAATCACCATCGAACGGAGCCTTGGCGCTTTTTTGTAATGACAGGAGAAGGAAGAAATAAACTTGGAGAGGTATTCGAAGAAATCACAAGAATTGAAAATGCTGATGATACTCCTGAAAGTTTAATCAGCAAGCTTGAAAGGCAAAAAAAGAATCCATTAAGGGCTCCAGTCATCATCGCAGTGGGCATAGAGCCTAGTGATAAGAATAATGTCCTCGTGGCAGAAGAATATGCAGCAGTGAACAGTGCCATTCAGAACATGCTTCTTGCAGCACATTCCCTAGGTCTGGGAGCGGTATGGAGAACGGGAAAAATAACTTATCATGAAAAGGTCCGTGAATTTTTTAATTTATCCTCAAAAGGAGAAGTATTGGCTTTCATATACTTGGGTTATCCTGATATGGAGCCGAAACCTGCCAAAAAAACACCGTTTGATGAATTGACCACGTGGATTGGATGAAGGGTTGAGGGGCAGCTGCATCAGTGGATACACACTGATGCAGCTTTTTTTTGCCTTCGATAAGGATGCCTTAAATCTGATTTTGATGAAAGGGATTTGGATTTGACAGGCTTCGTTTCAAGTGACGATTGGTGAATTAGGTTGTACAATACAGAGGAAGAATAAATTTTGATGAATTAGGATGTGTCTATAGATGAGAACGATTGATCCATTTGAGATACTTGATGGAAAAGCGATAAAATATTTGGATGTTTTTGGCGTGGAGGATGGAATTGCTTTAAAGAGTAAGTACGAAGATAAAACGTATTGGATATATGATTATTATTGTATGCACCAGACTTGTGATTGCCAGGAAGTATACCTTGAATTCGTTGAGGAGCTTAAAGGAAATAAACAGGCAGGACAGCATTTTGGAGTGAGGGTTTCTTTCGGGGATAATCAATTTGTCCTTGAGGATTATAATATTTCCAAGCAAAAGGCGATGGATATTGCGGAAGATACGTTAAAATACAGTAAAGATGTTATGGAGTTATTTAAACAGCGGTATCAGCAAATGAAGGAAAAAGGCACGCAAATCATCATGGAAAGTGCAAAGGCAGCTAAAATGCCGCATGTTCATGCAGAGCCGGTCATTGGCAGAAACGAACCATGCCCCTGTGGAAGCGGGAAAAAATTCAAAAAATGCTGCGGCGCAGCTTAACATCTCATGGAAGCTGACTCGATTTGGGGTCGCTTCTTTTTTATTTGGGAAAAAATTGAGTAATGAATAAAAAAATATGGCATTTCGCGAACGTTTGTTCTATAATGAGAGTACCAGATAATAACACAAAAAGAAATAAAAAGTAGTTATTTAGACGGAATTTTCCAAAAACTTCTTTTTTATTTTCATAAATCTGGTATATATAAGAGAGAAGAGTTTTTTGATCTCATCTCTTTCAACGGTAGACGGCAACCAGACGGGATGAATATCCCCACACTGATGGCAGTTTAACTTATTGAACGAAGGAAGGGGTAATCAAATGACAAGAGAAAAAAGATTAATACCTTACAAAGTTCTTGAAGTAATGGAAACGGTGAAAGAGAAGATTCCTGAGGGTGTCGAGCTTGTGAAGGCCCCGGCAATTTGGGAGAAAAGCAATTATGGTGAGGGAGTGATAGTTGCCGTCATCGATACAGGTATTGACAAGGGACATCCAGACCTCAAAGAAAGAATTATTGGTGGGAAGGATTTTACCAATACCGGGGATTATCAAGATGATAATGGACATGGGACACATGTTAGCGGTACGATTGTGGCTGCCGTCAATAATACTGGTGTAGTGGGAATGGCCCCGAAAGCGAGCATATTAGCGTTAAAGGCCTTAAATGGTCAAGGGCAAGGTGATATAGCCTGGATTAATGGAGCTCTAGAGTATGCAATCAATTGGCGGGGACCTAATGAAGAAAAGGTTTCGGTTATTTCACTTTCACTTGGTGGTCCTCCGGATGAGGCTGAACACAAACTCATTCAAAAAGCCCTTCAGAATGATATCCTTGTTGTTTGCGCAGCTGGAAATAGTGGTGATGGGCGTCATGAAACGGATGAATTGGATTATCCAGGAGCATATCCCGAGGTAGTGGAAGTCGGAGCTGTGGATTTAAGCAGAAATTTAGCGGATTTTTCGAATACAAATGATGAAATTGACTTGGTGGCGCCAGGTGTCGATATTCTTTCTACGTATCCAGGAAATAAATTTGCCCGGTTGAGCGGAACGTCAATGGCTACGCCTCATGTAAGCGGTGCAGCAGCCCTCTTGAAAGTGATTGCTGAAAAGGAATTTGACCGCAATTTAACTGAAGCGGAATTATATGCACAGCTGGTGAAAAGTACGGAAGATCTGGGAATAAGCAAAAAAGCACAGGGAAATGGATTGCTTAACCTAACGATAGCGGACCAAAGAGCTGAAAAATCGATTAAGATTACCATAGAATCAGAAAACCTTAAGTTACCGAGTAAATCGGTGGTCATGGAATAGTAGAAGGGAAAAAAGGTGCCTCAAGAATTCTTGGGGCACCTTCCATAATGATTATTTTTTAGTTTTCCTTAGAGCTGCAAAAAGTGCTACAATCGACAGGATTAGTGAAATGACAGCCAGAGTGATGATCAGCGTTTGATTGCCATCGCCTTCTGTTGTTGCCGAATCCTTTGAATTGTCAGTTGCCGTGGAATCTTTAGTTTCAGCCTCATCTTTGTGACCATGGTCCGCTGGCTCTGCATCAGCCTTGGGCGCAACTGTAATCTCCGTTACAGAATGCGGTAAGTCTGAGCCTTCATCACCGCTCCATTCAACAATTTCACCATCTTCGTAATATTGAAATGCATCCCAGGCAACTTTCGTTTCTTCTTTTGGATTTTGTGCTACGAAAGAGAATTGCTGGAATTGTCCAGCAGCTATTCCTTCATCAGTTGCTGTCCATGTTACCGTTTTTACATGCCCATCTTTGTCACCTTCTGTTGTTACTTTCCACCCCGGTACAGGTTGATAGCTTTCAAAAGTAACCCCTTCAGGTACTTTTAAAGTTACCTTTGTAGTGGCAGTTTCTTTCTCTACTGGTACTTTGAGTGTATAAGTTTCCCACGCCTCAGGTGCAGATGAACTAGGCTTGACTGTAACGTGAGCATATGCTGAACCGGAAAAAATGAATAATGCAGCAAATGTGAAAATAAGTAGTTTTGAAATGTTTTTCATTAATATAAACCTCCTGTTATGAATTCCCTATGAAAATTATAAAATCAGCATCAATTGAATCCAGGCCTTCAGTTAATCCGTGAACATGGATATTCCACTTTCCTGGCATGGTTAATAAAGACTTGGATGTAAATGTACCTGTGTTTTTCTCCTTCATTTGCAGTGTTATTTCACCGCGTGGCGTATCTAATGGCTGCATAGTGATTGTAAGCTGCTCTATTTCAGCAATGGGTTTGCCTTCATTGGATAAGTTTACTTGAATCACGTTATCCCCGACTTCATTGGGAGTCACCATTAATGTAACCTCATTATTTTCTTCAGTCCGTAACGTCTTTTCAATGGGCCCGGGAGAAGACATGGCAGTTTGGACATTTGTCAGTAGAGCTGCAATGAGAAGTATGACGATTCCTAAACCAAACTCCATTCCTACACTATAACCAAGTTTTCTCGTTTGCTTTTTCCCTCTGAGAAAATGGAAGCCTCCTAAAACGATCATGACTAACATGAGAATGATTTTCGCCAGTAACAATTGTCCATATGTTGTGTAGAACAATGAATGGATAGTCGGAACATGCTGTAAACTGCTATATATCCCGCTAACAATCAGTATGATTACAAACAGAAATGCCCATCTGGAAAACCTTTGAATGATTGACCAGTAAAATATTTTCTTATCTTCTTGGACTGCCTGCCGATCAGCAAGCCCAGGTAAAATCACTAATATGGCCATAAGGCCGCCGAGCCATAAAGCCATGGACAACAGATGAAGGAAATCCATCAAAACGGCCAGAACCTGATTAGGAACAGCAGCTGTATGTCCAGTTAAAGCCTTACAAATCATCAAGCTGGCCATTATGATGAAAGAAAAGAAAGGCAATGATTTATTCAGGGAGTTCTCGAGCATTAAATAAATCACTAAAAATAGAAGAAGCAATATTAGTACTTCAATGATCCAGACCGCTCCAAAGTTTGTAGCATTCAATACTTCTTTTATATAACTCAATTTAAATGCATCCGTCCAACCTACGCCGGCGTCAATCGTAACTTTTAAAGGTAGATTTAAGAAGATGGAAAAGGCTAAACCTGCATATGAAAGCCAAAGGTATAGTCGTGTTCTTCTGCTTGCTTCAAAAAGTCGAGGATCCTTCATTAACGATAATCTGAAAAAAAGGATTCCAGTAAGTGCAGCGAAGCATATGTATTGAAGACTTTGAAGGATAACATTGATGGAATTCGGAAAACTTGCATTCACTTCGGGATTTTCTTGGTCTGAAAGGCCCGCTGAATCTCCGAATTGAAAGGGAATTGTTCCTTCAATGGGATGTCCATCACTTGAAACCACTCTCCATTTAATGTAATAAATCCCTTCGTCGATAGTGCCCTTCCACTTAGCTTCCAGTATTTTTTCACTTTGTTCCGAGATTGTACTGTCATGAATTTTAACTTTGTCCCCGCCTTGGCTGAATACCTCAAGTGAATGGAAAGATGGTTGAATATTCTCGCTGAATTGAATGCTGATCTTTTCAGGAAGGGTATCCATCGCTTCATTCGGGCTAGGATTAGAGCTTATTACCGTAGCATGACCAAAAGCCATTGCCGGGTATAAAAGCAAACTGAATAGGCTGACTACGAGCCATAAATATTTTTTCATCTTGGTGTGCCATCATCCTTTCATCAGATCATGTAAGCTCATTATAAAAGGAAAATGTGAAAAAACAGTGAAAATAAATTAGTTATCTAAAGGCGGTTTGAAAGGTTCGCTAGAAAAGTGATAACAATAAGTTTAGATTTGCCTTCCTTCCTCCATTATAGCCATAAATATTGGTTTGGAATTCCTTTTTGCAAAACATTAATAGGCATCCTCTTCCGTCATTCAAAAAGAGGAACAAACGGTAAATAGCCTTTCAAAGCTGGAAATAGAGGATATAGCACTGGATCAAAAATTTTCAGAAGATGTACACGAATAAAGTTCGGCAGTGGGGAATGATGTGGGAAAGATCAACTTACTTGCAGCAAGTCCTAATGAGAATGCAGCCATATACGTGAATGGTGTCAAAATGACAGAGGGGAAGGTGAGGGACTTACAGCTTCAAACTGGCATGAACACGTTTGAAATCACCGTCAGCGATGGGCAAAATAAAACGGTTGCCTATACGCTCAAGGTCGAAAGACTTGAAAGTGATGATAACCTTTTAACATCAATTGGATTATCAGAAGGCTTAATAACATTCGATTCTAAGGGGCAGCTTATAACGCTTCTGTCGAAAATGAAGTCCAGTCCATTACGGTAACTCCGACATTGAATGACAGTACCGCAATTGTAAAGGTGAATAGAAAGGATGCAACCAATGCAGGTGTAAAGGTTACCCTTCCAATCGGTAAGACAAAGGTGAAGATTATCGTTACAGCAGAAAATGGAGATGAAAAAACCTATACGCTTACGATTACACGGGCGGCAGCCAAGGAAAAAGAAGCATCGAATACTGTACCTAAAGCGGGTGAAGTTCAACAGGAGCCCTCAACAGGAACGGGTAAAACTCAACCTTCCTCCGATAAGGGAAATAAATCATCTGTAACACCAACGGAATCCTCCAATAATCTAAAACCAAGCAGTGGTGTCAGCCAAGCACAGCAACTTGAAAGCATTTCAACAGAAAGAGAGAAAACGGATTCTATAGAGAAGGTAACGTCAGCAGATTCCTTAGGTGATGAGGGCAATAATGCACCAGTGTTAAACAATCTGACTGTATCATCAGGAGTATGGAACAAAGCTTTTGAATCTAATGAGCATACCTATCATATCGAGGTCGATCATGATATTTCTTCAGTCGAAATGAATGCAACGACAAATGCTGGCGGAACAACGATTGAATATGATGGTGAGAGCAGTAAAAAAGTGAAGATCAAGGATAAACCGAAAACGGCCATTTCCGTTATCGTTTCAAAGGATGAGGAGCGTCGTACTTACGTCCTTGTTTTCGAAAAGGATATGGATGTGGAAATGGATGAGGAAGAAACCGTGGATGATGTCATAACAAAAGAGGTGGGAGTTGGGGCAACGCAGATGAGTACAGCCGGCAAGTCGGAGGGAGATACATACAATAATACTGGAGGCCAAATTGATCGCAAACAACCTGTTGGGACCGGGTCATTCTTTGGGAATATAAAGGATTTCTTCACCTCCTTGATTAAATAGGGAGGTGCAGAAATCCTGCAAAAAAAGGACAAGGTTTATGCTTGTCCTCGGATTTATATTTTTATGGGCAAAATGATTTGGACCTCGGTTCCATGGTTTAGTTCGCTGTTAAAGCGGACCTTTCCCCGATGCGCCTCAATGATTCGGCAACTGACTGTCAGTCCTAATCCGGTTCCTTTTTCTTTAGAAGAATAGAAAGGTTCGCCAAGATGCTTTATCCGTTTTTTTTCAATTCCGCTTCCATTATCTTTGATGGTAATGGAAAGGTTATTGTCGATGCGTTCAAAATCAATCCAAATGTGATCGGCGGATGCCTCCATTGAATTCTTGAGCATGTTTATGAATACTTGTTTTAATTGGTTTCCCTCACATAATAGAAGCGGTATTTCGTTTTTAACAGAAATTGATATTTGGGTGGGGTACGAGTCCGCCTCTGGTTTCAACAAGGTTTTGACATCATTCATCAGGTCGATGATTTGATGTTTGCTGAATGGAAGTTCCTGTGGTTTTGCCAGAACGAGTAACTCGCTTACAATAAGATTGATCCGGTCCAATTCACTTAACATGATCGTGTAGTATTGTTCATAGGGTTGGTCGCTCTTTTTAAGCAACTGGACGAAACCTTTTAAAGAAGTCAGCGGGTTTCGTACCTCGTGGGCCACACTTGCGGCAAGTTCGCCGACTATCGATAATTTTTCAGTTCTTCTTAAGCGTGCTTCGGTTTCCCGAATTTGAGTGACTTCTTTAGCATAAGTAATGATTCCTACTAAATCCTCTCCAACCATCATCGGGACAAACGAACAAGAAAGTAAGATGGACTTCCCGTACTTCGTCAGGAATTCTATATCTTTCCCTTTTTTTATCCCCTTTTGGTTTTCCAGGACATATTGGCAAGATGTACGGATCAATTCCGCGTCTTCTGCTGAGAAGTTCAAATTAATGAATGAGGCTCCATGTATTTCTTCCTGTTGAAAGCCTGTTACCGTTTCAAACCTTGGATTAACGGTCGTGATCATTCCGTTTAAATCAAGCATCAGCATCGGATAAGGGTTGTGTTCAAACAATGATTTATAGCGTTGTTCACTATCGAATAATTGATTCTCCGCGACTACTCTTTCAGAAATATCCCTGCCGATGACGACTAGGCCTTTTCGTGAACCATCCTCATTGAACAGCGGAACTTTGATTGTATCAAAGGTCTTGTGATTGCCATCGGGAAGAGGGACGATTTCCTCACACCTTGTGATTTCCCCTTTTACCCAAGTTTCTTCATCGGATACTTCACAGTAGATCAACGACTCTTTATAAAATTCTGAGTATTCCGCGAGCTCACTGTCTCTTTTTCCCTTATAGTCTACATGCTCCAATTGAAATAATTGCAGGCCGAAGGTATTGGATTCAAGCCAACGGCCATCACCATCCTTGAAGTTAACGAAATCCACCATTGAATTGATGAGTGTACGCCGACGTTGCTCCGCTTCTTTTAATTGCTTGAATTCTTCCCTTTTAGCTAAATAAAGATATAAAACCAAGCCTATTGATAAAAGGAAAACAAATCCTTCCGCTCTTTGAAGTTGAATGAAGACCTCTTTGTTTTGGATATTTGTAGTTAAAAAATAGTCGAACACGACTAGTGTAAGAATCCCGGATAGGATATATATTGCTAAGATGGAGCGTTTGGACATGGAGATTCTCCCTGATTTTAAGACATTTCTAAGGTAAAATTACATACACATTTTAACAAACTATCGGAAAAAAATATATGCAGAATCCTAAATAAAAAAACAGGGGCCAAAGTGGTCACCTGCTTTTTCTGAAAAAGGTTTGTTTCTTTTTCTTTTTTGCACGCTTATAGATAATGAAAAATAGTAAGAGGACGAGTGCAAGTGCTGCTAGTGTATATTGGTTCATTTCAACAGATAACAGTCCATATGGAATGAGTGAAAGGAAGAAAAAGTAAATAAGGTTACCAAGTGCCGTCGCTAATAAAAAATCCTTGAAAGTGACGGTGCTGACACCAGCTACCAAGTTAATTAAGCTTGTTGGGATCAGAGGGAAAATCCTGCCTGTAAAAACGTACATGAAGCCATGCTCGACAACAGTTTCTTGCCATTTTTCGCTAATTTTCTGTATGAGAAGCTCCTGAAACCAGTTTCTTGCTGCATAAAAAATGAAACCTGAGGCAACAACGCTTGTAAACCAACTCCATAGATATCCATATATGAATCCGAATATCGTGACATTGATGGTCAGGAGCAAAATTAAGGGGATGATTGTAAAAGAATTTTGTACAAACATCAATACGAATGTCACAATAAATGTAAGCAAAAGGTTTTCCTTCAAAATGCCAATAACAGAATCCAGATCACTTTTCCAAACCAAAGTGAATAACTCTGCATTATAGAAAATAAATATTGCGATTACCAATAGACCGATCATGGTCAGGATTTTTTTCAAAGGGCCACCACCATTCTTACTAGTAGTTTATCATTTTCGAGTTCATTAGTGAAAAAAAGAGCTGCCGCATCATTGCAGACAGCTCTTTCCATTATAGTGGGTTCACGACACGAAGATTCCATTAAAGCCACTTTTCAAACTGAATTCTTTTGTTCATTCCATAAATGATTGGCGCTCCAATCAAGAGGACAACGAATTCACCGACAGCCGTGGTCATCCAGCTTAACCAGAATGGGAAGCCCAGGGCAAGATTCAGCTCAATTGCAATTAAAAACATTGTGAACGTGAAAAAGATAATCGTGGCGATCATCCGTCCTTTAATGCCTTTTATGAACCGAGAAACAAAAATGACAAGCAATAAGGCGAGCAGAGATTGCCCCACCCCGAAAATCAAGTCATATGGGACCATCGGCGAAAAGAGCAGATTCGATATGAAGACTCCGCCGACGATACCGTAGATATACTTTTTATTGAATACAATCAGATGATTCAATATTTCCGGTACACGAAATTGGAACATCTGAAATGATATTGGTTGGAACACCAATGAGACCGCCACATACAAGGCAGCCAATAACCCGCTTATTACGAGTGTACGAACATTCATTTTACTCTCTCCCTAGTTTTTTATCGTGGGATGGTTACGAACCACGTTTAGGCGTTTGCCCGATGTTTAATAGTATCCCATGTAAGCTTGTTTCGTCAATTTGTAAAGAATGGTTTTAATTTATAAGTTTCCAAGCAGGGGGAGTAGCTCAATTGGATTTTGATTTATTGCAATGATGGATGATATTATTTCAATATGTACTTCAAAGGAGTGAATATAGGATGTCGATCGAGAGTGTCAAAAGCCATTTTAAACAATGGGATCGGGAAGGCGATGTAATGGAGTTCGAAACATCGAGTGCTACGGTGATTGAAGCAGCGGAAACCATCGGTGTTATCCCAGCGCGGATTGCTAAGACTCTTTCTTTTAAGGGAGAAGGTGAAAATGCCATTTTGGTTGTTGCCGCAGGGGACGCGAAAGTGGATAATAAGAAATTTCGTCAGACGTTCGGTTTCAAGGCACGTATGCTTTCACCTGAAGAAGTGCTTGCACAGACCGGCCATGCCATCGGAGGAGTTTGCCCGTTTGGTCTGGCAAATGATCTAGCTGTTTTTCTTGATGTATCGATGAAACGCTTTGATACATTGTTCCCGGCTTGCGGCAGTGCGAACTCTGCAATAGAACTTACACTCGCTGAATTATTTGAATATTCAGGTGCGAAGGATTGGGTGGATGTATGCAAAGGTTGGGAAGAGAAGGGGAATGAGGAAACGGCAGTAGGCAATGCAGTTAATGGCCATTGATGGTTTCAAAAAATCCACATGAATGGTATTGAGTCCACTACGGTGGACTTTATTTTAGTAGCGGCTGCATACATTTTCTATGATTAAAGCCGAAAACGGGCAGAAAGTGTTCCTAAGCGGAGGTTGAAAGATGTTAAATGGAAGCGAAAGAAAAAGCAATAGTAGCTATCTTAGTCTTAAAACTCTTTATGAAGAAAATATAACGGTTAAGAGCATTGCCCAGGAGCTTGAGTTTTGCCATAAAAATGATCTGGCACTGGATATTCAGAAAGCATTGGAAAAAAAGAATTTTGATATATTGGCAGTCCAAGATCAAGGGGAAATCATCGGTTATATCGAAAGGCAAGAACTAGATGAAGGAACCATTTCCGAATATTTGAGAAACTTTTCGCCAAGGGAAATGGTTTCGGATTCAACCCCTTTGATCCAGCTTCTCCAGATTTTTAAGAATAAAACAAGGGTGTTCGTATTAGAGAATAATTCGATTAAAAAGTTGATTACCCATGCTGACCTTCAAAAGCCTCCGATCAGGATGCTGATATTCGGATACATTACTTTATTGGAAATGAGGATGAGCGATATCATCCAGGATAGATTCGGCGATGGAAGCTGGTATCCAATGATCAGCGAAGACCGTTTAGAAAAGGCAACCGAATTATATAGAAGGAGAATCGATAAAAATGAGGATATCAATATAATAGAGTGCCTGCAAATCAGTGATAAATTCGATATCATACATAAAGATAAAGATTTGATGCGCTTCTTCCAAATCCCTTCGAAAAGTAAAGGGAAGAAGGATGCAAATGGCATACGGAAATTACGGGATAAGATTTCCCATGCTAATGAATTGGGTCTGGACATGTCATGGATGGAAATCATCGAGGTTGTCGAGTCCTGTGGCCGACTGCTCGAAATCTCTGAATCCTATCAGTATGAAACATAAGGATCCAGCTAATCATGCTGGTTCTTTTTTAGCGCATCCAAATAGAAAAAACTGCCCATATCAGGCAGTCTTCCCCTTAAAACTCCGGCAGTTGATCCAGATTATTTTCTTTTATCCCATCAGGTTCACTTCGCAATATGTCACGTCCATATTTATGAAAGACGTCAACATTGGCCAGGTTGCCTGCTTTGGCTTCCGAAAGGGCTGTGGGGTAGTCGAGTTCGCGACCGGAGTTCGTCTTGATGGCGATAATATTGTCCTCTTCATTTTTCCTTACAGCGATGATTTCTTCTTTTCCTGCTGAATCAGCTTGGTTTGCTTGCGGTGTTCCCTGCTGTTTATATGATTCATAGGCTTTTTCAAATTGGTCCATGTTTTAGACACCTCCTATTTATAGGGTGAGCCATTTTTTCTGCAATATACAAACCGGATTTCGTCCAACTTAAGCCGTTAATTCGTCCAAATGGGCCGATTTTTCGGCACTTTATTAAAGTGAATGCTGTCTTTTTTGCCTTTTTGCAGTGGCATGGCACTTGCATCTTGTGTAAGTAGCAGGTGTAAGTAGTAGCAAGAAATAATATCCACTGGATTAAGGGAGGAAAATGAATCATGAATGTAAAACAAGGGGCAAGCACTGTAAATGAAAAACAAAAGGTCAAGACAATGAAAGCGGCGGTCGTCAATGAATTTAACCAAAAACTTGAGATTAAAGAAGTTCCCATCCCCGAGTTGGAATATGGTGAGATATTAGTGAAAATTAAAGCCTGTGGCGTATGTCATACCGATTTGCATGCCGTACATGGTGATTGGCCGGTAAAACCTAAGCTTCCGCTTATCCCCGGACATGAGGGTGTGGGCATTATAGAAAAGGTGGCAGAAGGCGTAACTTCCTTGAAAGTAGGTGACCGTGTTGGGATCCCATGGCTTTATTCGGCCTGTGGCGATTGTGAATATTGTCTGACTGGAAGGGAAACGCTTTGCTTGGATCAATTGAATGCAGGCTATTCCGTGGACGGAGGGTATGCGGAATATTGTAAAGCACCCGCCAAATATGTGGTGAAGGTTCCTGAAGGGCTTGACTTTGCGGAGATTTCACCAATTTTCTGTGCAGGTGTAACGACTTATAAAGCGCTAAAGGTGTCAGAAGCAAAACCAGGCGATTGGGTAGCGGTTTATGGAATTGGCGGATTGGGACATGTTGCCCTGCAATACGCAAAAGCGATGGGCTTTAATGTAATTGCTGTCGATATTCAAGATGATAAGCTGGATCTGGCAACTGAACTTGGGGCGGATTATACGGTTAATGGGCTTAAGACCGATCCTGTTCAGGCTATAAAGGATAAAGTTGGCGGTGTGCAGGCATCCATTTCTGTAGCGGTTACGAAAAAAGCTTTCGAACAGGCTTACAGTTCAGTCAAGAGGGGAGGGACACTTGTCGTAGTCGGATTGCCGAATGATGAACTCCCAATCCCGATTTTTGATACAGTGCTAAATGGTGTAACTGTAAAAGGGTCAATCGTCGGCACGAGAAAAGATTTACAGGAAGCCGTTCAATTTGCGGCTGAGGGTAAAGTCAGAACGAATATAGAGACGAGGAAACTTGATGAAATAAATGATGTGTTTTCAATGATGGAAAAGGGGGAAATCAACGGACGCATCGTATTGACGCTAGAATAGGAACAGAGGAGGATGTCCCCGGAACGGGGCATCCTCCTTTTTATTATGTCTGGTTCTTCTCATTTAATATATAACGTAATTTCCGTATGGATATCTGCAAGCGTTTGGCTGCCTCATTCCGGTTGCCGTAAGTTTTTTGCAGTGCCTGCATGACGAGCTCCTTTCCAATTGTGGATTGAAGCTGTTTGATTTCCGTAAGTATTTCTTCAAGCATCAGTTCATCCTTTTCATTAAAGTCGGCCACTAGCCTTTTTCGCCATTCTTCAAGAAGGTTTTCAGTTGACTGAGTCCCATTAGTGGACACGTTTTTGTCAGGCGTGATCTGGCTGTTAGTGAGAGAGATATCATTGGCGGATATTACCGACTTATGGTCTGCGAGAGTTAATGTTCGCATGACGGCATTAGATAGTTCGCGTATGTTGCCTGGCCAGTTGTATTGCTGTAATTTTTCAATGGCCTCATTGGAAAAAGAGATATCTCCATGACCATTCCTCTCAATCAAGTGACGGACAAGCAAGGGAATATCCTCTTTTCGGTTCCTTAAAGGCGGGATATCGAGAGTCACGACGTTCAGCCGGTAAAATAGGTCTTCCCGGAATTTATTTTTGTCCACTGCCTGCTGTAAGTTTTCGTTGGAGGCTGCCACTAACCGGGCGTTCGTCCGTAATGTCCCGCTGCTGCCAACCCGCATGAATTCCCTCGTTTCCAAAACTCGAAGCAATTTGACCTGGATGGCGGGACTCGCATCCGCAATTTCATCAAGAAAAAGCGTCCCGTTCCCGGCAATTTCGAAAAAACCCTTTCGCAGCTGGGTCGCTCCGGTGAAAGCGCCCTTTTCATGACCAAATAATTCGCTCTCAAGCAGGGATTCAGAGATCGCTCCACAATTGATGCCGATAAAAGGTTCATGGTTTCGGGGGCTGGCAATGTGAATGAAGCGTGAAAGCACTTCTTTACCGCTTCCGGTTTCTCCTTCGATTAATACATTGACGGATTTTTGGGCGACCTTGAAAGCCGTTTCAATCAAATTCTTCATTAAAGGACTTTCGCCGACAATGAGTCCTGAATCCTCAGCCAGTTTATGGATGAAATGCTGATTCAAATCTTCATTTTCATTTAAAAGGTTGTCAATCTGCCTTTCCAGTACTTCAATATCCACAAAGGGTTTTTCCATATAATCACTCGCGCCAAGTTTCATTGCATCAACAGCGGTCTTGACGGTGCTGTATCCGGTCATGATCAGTACCTTGCAACGCGGCTGCAGCTGTTTTAGATGCTGCAGGAGGGAAAGTCCATCACAATCCGGAAGTTTCAGGTCTATCATTGCGACATCAAAACGCTGCTGATTCCAATCTATTTCATGAAAATCCTTTCCACTATTCACAACTTGTACGAGATAACCTTTCATCGTAAAAAGGCGGGAAAGAAAAGTCCCAACCTCTTTCTCATCGTCTACCACAAGTAAATGGACCACATTATCATCCCCTTTCCTGTTCTGCTTGTAAGGGAAGCCTCAGGAAAAAAGTGCTTCCTTGTCCTGGTGTGCTCAAAACGTCGATATAACCACCATGGTCTTTGGCGATGCCAAGGCTTACAGACAGCCCCAAACCGGTACCTTTTTCACGGTCTTTAGTCGTATGGAAGGGATGGAATATGAAGGGCAGGCGTTCTTTTTCAATCCCGGTTCCGTTATCAGTCACCCGAACCACCATGAACTTGTTATCTGTATAGGTAGTGATCGCAATCGATTTTTCCGTTTGGGTGGACTCATCCAATGCGTCCTTGGCATTCAATAGCAAGTTGATGATGATCTGTTCTATCTGCGGCTGGCTGCCCTTTATGTAAGGAAGGTCTTCCTGAAGGGTAAGATGGAGGGATATCTGCTTCTTCCCAAGTTGGAACTTCAAAAGGTTCAAAACCTGGTTAATGGCTTCGTTAATAGAGTAATAGTGGAATCTATACTCATCTTGCCTTGAAAAGGTAAGCAGGCTTTTCACTATTTGCCTGCATCGATCTCCGCAAACCTTAATATCGTTTAACAGCATATGATCCAGATTATCCTGTGGGGTTTTACGTAATAAAAGTTGCGAGTTACCAAGAATGGCCGTTAATGGGCTATTCAATTCATGGGCAATCCCAGCTGCCATTTCACCGATCGCCCCAAGTTTACCGGCGTGTAATAGCTGGACTTCCATCTGTCTTCTTTCGGTGACATTTTTATAATAAGCAATGACCCCATATACTTGATGTTCCTTATTCTGAATCGGGTAGGCATGCATTTCCAGGATGGTATCATGCTGAAGGAGAATTTCCTGAAACCCTGGCTTATTACATGAAAAGGTATCTTGAATCAGATTTTGGGATTTTTCAATTAAAGGAATCTGGTCAGAAAAGTCCCTGGCTGAATCATTGGATTGATAGACCGCTCCTTTTTGATCAAAGACGATGATCATGTCTTCGACTGCCTTGAATGTATCCTCCCACTCCTGTTTGGAATGAAGAACTTCCTTATAAAGCTGGGCATTCTCCAAAGTTAACGCAAGCTGATTGGATAGTTGTTCAAGAAATTCGAGTTCATCTTTATGCCATGTTTTCTTTTTCTTCCTGCCAAAAGTCCAAATTCCGATTTTTTTACTTTTTCCGTATAAAGGGACCAATAGAAGTGATTCGATCTCAAGGGATAATAGACGTTCCTTTTCTCGGAAGTCCGGTAACTGTTTAACTTCCACCACAATGGGCAGTTTTTCTTTCAAGGCAGACGAGAAATCCTGAAAAGGGTGTAACAAATTTTTGGCATCCATTTCAAGTTCACAGTGACCATTAGGGCAGATATGAAGAAGGGCAGGTTCTTCCTCATACAATATGACAAAATGACTGTCATCGAAGGTAATGAGCTGCTTAAGTTTTGTGATAACATTTCGGAGAATCTCTTGGATGTCGATGTCCATATTCATATTTTTAGTGATGTCATTCATGATTTCAAGCTGCAAATTCTTCTTCTTCAGTTGATCCACGGTTTTCTTAAGTTCCGTGTAATACGTTTTCTTTGAAGATTTAACACCTGTCATTAAGTCTATCAACTCAATTTTGTTCATGCTTTTCACCTCTTAAAGGGCTGTAAGAAGCAGCTGATTAATCTGTTCTAATGACATATCACGAGGATTGGTGATCATGCAGGCATCCTCAAGAGCGGTCATCCCTATGGGGTCTATCATTTCTTTCGTAATGCCGACATCACTTAAACTCTTGGGAGCCCCTATATCCTGGGATAATTCCCTTACGAAGTGTATGGCTGCCATTCCTGCTTGCTGCTCGGTCAATGTCCGTGTATCGATGCCCATGATTTCTGCAATTTCGCTGAATCGCCTTGGTGAGGCAATTCGATTGAAATCCATGACATGGGGAAGGAGTATCGCATTGATTTCACCATGCGGAAGGAGGTATTTGCCGCCTAAGGCATGTGAAATGGCATGGGCAGCTCCCAAAATGGCATTTGAAAAAGCCAGTCCAGCCTGAAGGCTTGCCATCGCCATCGCTTTTTTTGCTTCCTCATTATGCCTGGATGCAACAGAGGGGCGTAAGTGGCGGGAAACGATGGAAAGCGCGTTTTTGGCTTGTACATCTGTCAAAGGCGTCGCTGCGATTGATACATAGGATTCAATGGCGTGGGTTAAAACATCCATTCCTGTAGCTGCGGTCAAATCCGGTCCCAAGGTGGTTAAGGTACCAGGGTCGACTATTGCAATATCGGGGACGAGTGATTTTGAAATGATCGTCATTTTTTTCTCGCGGAATGAATCGACGATCACTGAAAACTGAGATACTTCCGAACCCGATCCTGCAGTGGTCATGATCATCACCATGGGCGGGAGGGGTGAGTGGACTTTATCAACACCTTCATAATCACTGATGATGCCGCCATTCGTTACTAAAAGTGCAACCCCTTTGGCGACATCCAAAGCACTGCCTCCTCCCAAACCAATGATGGCATCACATTCTTGTTCTTTAAATGCCAAACAGCCGGCTTCGATCTCCCTATCCTTCGGATTGGTCGTCATTTCTATGAAGGTAGCAAAAGCAAGGCCTGCATCTTGGCAGGATGTTATGACTATATCTAACCAGCCAGCATTGGCCACCCCTGAGTCGCTGACTATCAAGGCCTTTTTGGCACCCAAACGCAAGCAGGCCTCGCCAGCTTGTTCAATCGAACCTTTTCCAAAAATCACTTCCGGCATCACGAATTTAGTTATCGACATCTTTGCGCCTTCTCCCTGTGAAAATTCTATTCCTTCTGTATTATTTTCCCGAAAAAGAGCGAAAATCCTGTTTGGATTCCAGGTATTTTTATATAATCTGACAAAATATCGAATGATAAGGAACTTTTGGCACGAGTCAAACCTCCTGTTAATTTCTTAAATTTGTAAATTCATTACTTTAGACATGTATGAATAGGGATAAACCTACCTAGTTGGTATTTTCTATATATTGTAAAATGGAGGTGAAATCTATTAAACTGGGAGGCAATCTATGAAAAAACAATTCCTATCGGTAACCTTAATCGCAGCATTGACACTCGGGACAGCCGGGACAACTACCGCTTTAGCAACGCCACATCCATCGCCGGTGCTATCTGCTCCATCCACGGACAAGCAAGTCATTAAAAAAATCGATGCCGATCGAATCTACAAGAATATTGAATACCTCTCACAAACACCTCGGGTCGCCGGTACCGATTCTGAGTATAAAGCCGTCCAATTCATCAAAAAGCAATTCAAATCTTATGGCTATAATGCCGATATCGAAGAGTTCAATTTTTTATCTTATACAGACCCAAATCTGGTCGAACTGTCCGTTGCCGGATTTGATGGGGAAATCCAAGCGAACCATTTAACCTATTCTGTTAATGGGGACCTATCCGGTGAATTGGTATATGCCGGTTTAGGAACGAAAGAAGAGCTGGAGGAAACCGACGTTTCAGGGAAGATTGCCCTTATACAAAGAGGGAGCCTCACTTTTGCAGAGAAAGTATTGAATGCAGCAGAAAAAGGGGCAGCGGGAGTCATCCTATTTAATAATGCAGATGGGGAATTAAACGGGACACTCGGAGAGGATAATGACAAGTATATTCCATCTGTCACGATAACCAAAAAGGATGGAGAAGCCCTGCTGGAAAAATTGAATGCCGGGGTTAAATTGACAGCATCATTAAAAATCGAAGGAGCGTATTCCGGAGAAAAGACCTCTTATAATGTAGTGGCAACGAAAAAAGCAACAAAGAACAATAAAGCAAAAAAGAGCGATATCATTTATATTACTGGACATCATGATTCCGTAGCAGGGGCACCCGGAGCGAATGATGATGCATCAGGAACATCCGTCACCCTTGAACTTGCACGTGTTCTGAAGAATCTTCCTACAGATACGGAAATTCGCTTCGTCACCTTTGGGGCCGAGGAAAATGGATTGCTAGGTTCACGGCATTATGTGAACAATCTCTCTGATGATGATATCAAGCGAACCATTGCCAACTTCAATCTGGATATGGTGGGAAGCAGGGATGCCGGGGATTTGGTCATTTTGACTAATGATGGAGAAATGAACCTTGTAACCGATCTGGCCCAGGCATCAAGTACAAGACTGAATGGAGAGCCGACTCCATATGGACAAGGCGGGCGAAGTGACCATGTATCGTTTGCTGAAGCCGGGATTCCAGCTGCTTTATTCATCCACAGTCCATCAGAACCTTGGTATCATACTCCTGATGATACCATTGATAAAATCTCAAAAGAAAAGCTTCAAGATGTTGCCGAAATTGTCGGCACCGCTGTCTATGACCAAGCTAAAATCGAAGCTAAAAAACCTGATCCAAATCATAAAAAAGGAAAAAAGGTGAAAGTACCGCAATTATTTGACGAAAAGGAATTCAAATAATGCAGTAAATATTTAGAGGGTGCAGCCTGCACTCTCTTTTTATATTTAAAAATGGAAAACAGGGGTAAAAGGTCTAATCTGGAAATGGTGTCCATGGGGAAGATTCCCTAAACACCTAGCATAAATAGCTTATTTATCCCTATTTAACTCTAAGACTATAATCCTTATAATGAAAAATATGAAAAATATGACAGTCTACATAATGAGAATAGTATGTTTGAGGTGATTTTTTTAGTGTATGCAAATTCATTGAGTGAAATTCACTCTGCCCTCTCCAGTAAAATGTCCGATGTGAATGAAAAAATCAATCGTTTGGAGCAGGCAAAAAGACAAATCAAAGACGAACAGAATGCTTCTCTGGGGGAAATTGCTAAAATTAAAAATCCGGACTTGGGTAAAAGCTGGACGGGAAACCGTGCAGAAGACTTTCAAGATGCCCGCAGTGATGCATACAAGGCAATGACAACGATCATTCATGATGATTATGACGACTATCAAGAGAAAATCGACGGTAAAATCATGATGCTTAATATAGAAAAAAAGGCTCTGAGTGCTGCAGGCACCATAGCCCATGAAGCCGATGTACTTTTAGGTAAAGGGGAAGCCGTCATAGATAAATTGGAAAGTAAAATATCATATTTAAAAGGGTGGTTGTTTTAATGACGACAATCAAACTGAATCATCCTGCCGTAACGAAGCAAGTCGATCAGGTGAAGACGGCACTTGGTACAGTCACGCTTGGAAATTTGCCGGCCGGCGAGCTTGGCAGCAATAAATTGGAATTCACCTCGAAATGGATCGACCGGGAAACGAACCTGGAAAAGGTCTTCGAGCAATATATTAAAATCGTCCAGAAAAATGTGGAAGATACCCGTGCAAACATTGACTTATTAAAAGAACAGGATGAAGCCATCGCCCATGTGTCTTCACATGGGTATCCTACGCGATGAAAATATATGAAGCCAAGACATTGACGGCCGCAACCAAGTCGCGCGCCAAGCAATATGAAGAACTAAAGAAGGAAGTCGCAGCCCTGAAAAAGGAATTTCAGGGCATCGTCGGCTTGGACAACGAGTTTCAAGGGGCCGGTGCCACTGCCATCAAAAGCTTCTATGAAGCGCAAATCGAGGTGGCGGACGCCTGGATGGAACTATTCACGACACAGATCAGTTTTTTGGAAGGCATTCCGGCCAGCCTGGAAGAGGCGGACCTCTCCGGAAATACGGTGGTCGAGGTTCCCTTTTTAGATGGTGAAGTCTCGAACGGCATCAACCAAGCGAAGTCGCTTGTCGATGAACAAGCGAACGATCTCCAAAGGATCCTCGCCAGCATTGACGATATCCTGCCTCTTGATAGGTTCGACCAAAAGGACTTTAATGAAAAAATCACGCTGGCCGGACAAAGGCTGGAAGATACCGTGACAAAGGTCGAGAATGTCGACAGGCAATTGGTCGAGGAATACGAAGTGTCCGTCGGGCAGGAAAACGTGGCCGTTGGCCTCTTCCGCGCCTTGCTTGATGCCACCAAACAGGACGGCAACGTTTCGCCGATGACGTTCAACCAATCGGCATTCAAGAATAGTGACGTCTATCAAGTGAAGGATGAGGTCGCCGGTCAGATGAAAGACTATCAGACCTTCAAAAAGCAGCAAGCCGAAGCCCGGAAAATCGAACAAGAAATGGAAGAACTCGAAAACCGCCCATGGTACGAAAAAGCCTGGGATACGACAAAAACCTTTACAGGGGAATTCACGGGATATTATGATTCAATCAGGGCCTCAACCGGAGTCGATCCAGTAACGGGACGCAAGCTGTCCGATGCCGAACGAATCGCAGCCGGCGCCATGGCAGCCGCTGGATTCATCCCCGTCGTCGGCTGGGCCGGCCGGGCCATCAAGGGCGGCAGCGCCATCTACAAAACCGCCAAAGGACTCAACGCAGCGAACCACGCGCTCGATGCCTATAAAACGACAAAAGGCTTTAGCCTCCTCCAGAAAACCGAATACGGGATATACGGACTCCTCGCCGCCAACGGCCTCTTTGAGGCCGTCGCCGGCAAAGACATGTTCGGCAACCAGCTAACCGAGGAACAGCGCCAGAACGGGCTGTTGATGGCACTTGGAATCGGTGGCGTGGCAGGTGCGGCTAAAATCGCTGATAAAGTAGCGAGTGGTACAAAGCTCGTCCCTTACAGCAAGGAATTTGCGCAAAAGCAGGTTCAGAAGGTTCAAGCCATCATCAACGGTATCGGCAAAGCCACATATGAAAATGTGATAAAGGTGGGTAAAGCCACTGGGAATGTTGCGAAAACAACCGGCCGTTTTATTACCAATGAAACAAAAAACTTTAAGGAAATTGCTGTATCTCATGGGAAAGTGGCTGGACGGACAATTGGTGAAATCAAAATGCCTGTTCTCAGACCATCCCTTCAACCTGCTGGGCATAATATGGTTGGACTTGAAACTGATTCAGTAAAAGTGAAGGAGCTCGTACAGAAATTTAGTGTTAGAGGTGGGGCCAGTGAAGCAACCCCTACAATTAGTAATATAGCCGAAGCTCATGAATGGGGAGAAGCGTACTACGCTAAGTGGTTAGATTCTTTGACCGAAAGCGAAAAGGCAGCAATTAAACAATACACTGGAAATGATTATCAATATATTAATAAATATTTGAGAGGAATTGAAAATTCTTTATATGGAATAGATAAGCAGGTTATTGATGATATTAAAAGTGGCCTGAATAAAGCAGCAGTTCCACATGATATGCAGATCTTTAGAGGAACTGACCTCACGCCATTAGAAAGTATTTTAAAAATAGACGACCATGGTAATATAGATTTGGGTTCGTTAATAGGAAAGACTTTTAAGGATGAAGCATTTGTGAGTACTGCGATTGTAAAAGAGTCATCATTTGATTATAAACAGGTTTCTTGGACTATAAATGTTCCAAAAGGAGCGAACGCTGCTTACGTTGGGAAAATTAGTGAATTTCCTGATGAGGCCGAGTTACTTCTAAATGCTGGTCAAGAATTACTTATCAAAGATGCCAATGAGGATGCGTATGGTAAGCTGCATCTTGTATTAGACTTAAACAAAAAGTAGGTGTAAAGAATGGCAGGCAGAAGAATGGTAGACAGATGGGAAGAAGATAACAAGATTTTTATGAGTTTAGCTATTAAGAAAAGAGTATTACCGAGTATGTATGGCGGTATTATCGGAGACATGCTTGGTGTTCCAGTTGAATTTAAAAAAAGAGGGACATTCACTATTAATGATATAACGGGATATGGAACCTATAATCAGCCGCCAGGTACCTGGTCGGATGATACTTCGTTAACTTTATGTTTAATTGAAAACTTAATTGAAAAAAGCGATTCAGCGGAGCTAATGCAAAAATTCGTTCAGTATATGGAATCTGGTTATTGGACACCACATCATGAAATGTTCGATATTGGCAGAACGACCAGTGAAGCCATAACCAAGTTTAAAAATGGAACGCCAGCGCAAGAATGTGGCGGAAATGCAATGTTTGATAATGGGAATGGGGCGTTGATGAGGATTGCTCCAGTAGCATTTATCCTTATTAATAACTTTAATTTCATTGAAAAAATCCAAACCATTAAAAAGTATACGGAAGTAACCCATGCACATCCGCGTTCTGTGGTAGGTTCCATTATTTATGTCGAGTTTTTACTTAGACTTTATTATAATAATTCTCCTGAAGATGCAATAAGACAAACAAAAAAACTTTTTGATGAGAATTTTGATAAAGATCATATATACCAAAAAGAGCTGCAATCTTATTCAAGAATTTTTGAGGAAGATTTCTTTTCATTACCACAAGAAGAAATTCAGTCAGATGGTTATGTCGTTCATACGTTAGAAGCAGCCATTTGGTGTTTAGGAAATTCAGATTCATTTAGCGAAGCCGTTTTAAAAGCAGTGAATCTAGGGGATGATACGGATACAGTAGGTGCCATTACAGGTACAATGGCAGGTATGTACTATAAAATGAACGACATTCCTAAAGAATGGCTTGAGAAAATCAAAAGAAAAGAAGATATCGATGAATTAATTAATCAATTCCATAGTTTTTGTGCAGATAAAGCAATTAAAGAAGAGTATGGAGATTGATGTAAATCACCCATATAAAAGCCCCCTATAAAAGTCCTTTATAGGGGGTTTTTATGTCTAGAGTCCAGTTTATGCTATGTTAAACGGGTAGCGAAGCAGTTTGAATTTGGGTGATGGAGAATGGAGTGAGTGGAAAAAATGATAAGAAAAGGTGAGTATACGATCTATAATGGGAAAGAGTATAGATTCATAGAATCGAATACAGTGGGAGCTATTGAATTAATAACCAATGATAAAAAAGATATGGGCAATGGCTTTACTTATTATAAAAATAATATTTACACGAAAATAGTAGGTTTAAATGAAGTTAAAGAATTATATTCTAATAATCCCTATGCTGTATACAAGGGAAAGCTGTTTCCAGCATCAGAAGAAAGAACAACTGGTAAAGTATTGTTAGTTACAACAAACACTGAACTCGCTAAAAGGATGGGTTTTGAACGTACAGATAAATATATGTACTCCAAATCTGTTGAATGGGATAAAGTGGAGATAATCGAGGAGAGGAAGCCCTATTCAATAGATTAAATATTTTCGTTTCAAATGCGATTTATATTTATTGCACTATATAGGAGAATAAAATGGATAATAAGAAAAAGCAGTTAATCAATCAAATAAAAGTTGTAATAAATAATCTTGAAAATGATTATTATAATGAAATTACTAGCGGCGTTTTACAACTTATATATATAAGATATAAGAATGCATTGAAATCATTGGAGGATAATGAAGATATAAGAGAATTAAATATAAAAGGTGGCATAAGGGCGTATATGGATAGTTATAGTGACTATCAAAATCCATTATTAGAAGAATTACATAAAGCTGAAAAATTATATAATGAATTATTGAATACTTGATAAAGTTTGAAAGTGGAGGAACCTATGATAAGAAAAGGAAAGTATGCAATGCATATTGGTAGCGAGTATAGTTTTAATCTACTGGAAGATAAGTCTATAAGGTTAATAAGTCATAAACAAGCTGATTTATCTCAAGGTTTCAAACATTTAGATGAAAATATCTATATAAAAAATGTTTCTGTAGAAGAGGTAGAAAATTTATTTAAGATAAATTCAAAGGCAATATATAAGGGAAGGGTGTTTCCAGCATCTGAAGATAGAAAAACCGGAAAAGTATTGTTGGATACAACAAACACTGAACTTGCCAAAAAGATGGGGTTTGAACGTACAGATAAATATATGTACTCCAAATCTGTGGAATGGGATGAGGTGGAGATAATCGAGGAGAGGAAACCCTATTCATTAGATTAATTTCCTCATTTAAACGCCTTTAAGGTCCGTTAGTTCTTTACATAAAGTAAAAGTGATTATTCGTTCAAAAAGTGGGTATAAAGTATTGAGCGGTCTTTCATTTAATATCTAGCACTAAGTTTTCTTTATGTTGAATAAGGAGAATTTGGTGGGAGGTGATTAAATGAGGAAAGCCTATGGTATAAAAAGTTTAATAATTTACCTTGAGTCGGTAAATTATCCAATTACCGAAGAGGAAATCAATGATCTAATATTAAATAAAAAGATACCCCATCTCAGACCCATCAATAATTTGCTGATTTTTAATTTAGATCATATTGATGGCTGGCTTAGTGATCAGCAATTCAAGCCTTAGTTAATTGAAGCCCTGCTTTAAGTGGGGCTTTGATGAATATGTTGTACAAAAGGAAAAGCTAGCCAAGGGGTTTCTTGAAAACCTTGGCTAGCTTTTTGTTTATCTCTTCATTTTCGAAAAAAAGAGGATCCTGCATATTGGTTGCTAATTGTATAAGGAATTTAAAGTCAACGAATCAGCCCCAGTTGAGTTAGTAATGACAGTATTCTCCCGTTACAATATCGGCCGAAGGTGCCAGGATTTATAACAGCTTAAGTAGCGCCTGTGCACCTGTTAGGATAACTCCTATTATAAAACCACAGACCGCTCCGTTCACACGAATCCATTGTAAGTCTTTTCCTACACCATTTTCCATCATATCAATAAGTGTTTCATTGTCTAGCTTATCTAAATTTTCCTGTACAAGATTACCGATCTGCGTATGATTTTTTTCAATGAGGACAGTAATTTGTTTCTGTATCCATTGATCGATGTGCGTACTATTCTCTTTTATGTTGTCCAGTACGTGCTGAATCATTGGAGTCAGGTAAGTATCCATGAAATGTTCACCTTCTACAAAGTCTAACGCATCTTGTTGAATTTGCTGTAGACTTCCCGTTATTGTCGCTTCAGGTTCCCATTTTGTCAGAAGTTGTTTTTTCCATTTTTCAACTCCTTCTAACAGTTCCCGGTTATGGTTAATGCCTTGTATCTCATTTCGGATATATAAGATTAAAGCCTCTCTATTTGGTTCTTTCTCGTTTTGTAAATTATTTACGACACTTAACAAAAGGTTTTGTATGATATTCCCAAGTTTCTCTTCGTTAAGCAGACTTTGAATGGATTTGACGGCAAACTGAAGCATGCCATCCAGTTCAATCTTGCTTAGTACATCCATGGAAACAGTGCCAAGTCGACGGCTGGTTTGTTTTTTCCTTAACCAATCTTCCGCTTTTTTCAAAACATGATCCAGAGCCTTCTTATCGAATTGTTCATTAAGTAACTCTGAACTTACTAGATGAAGAATCTTGCCCATGTCTATGTTAGAAAGTGATGCTTCAATTTTTTTTGCAACGAAAGGTGTAATCTTTTCTATATCTATATAACAAATCAATTGCTTGATAAGTTTAATTAGTACTTTTCTAAAAGTATCACTTTGTACCTCTTTTACTAAAATGGGAATCAATTTTTCTGTAAAAGGAACATGTTTTACTTTGTCTTGAATACTTTCCTTAGAAAGCCAGTTATTTTTTAGCATCGAAACAAGTGCATTTGTCATTCTTTTACGATTGTTGGGCAAAAGCGCTGTATGGGGGATCGGTAATCCAAGTGGATGGCGGAATAATGCAGTGACTGCAAACCAATCTGCCAATCCGCCGACTAAACCAGCCTCAAACCCTCCATGTAATAAATCTAACGGCAATGAACCTTGAAATGGAGTGGTTGCAATATAACCCGCTCCCATGATCATTAGTGAATATCTAGCTATTTTTCTTGAAGATTTTATTTTTGGTGACATTATATTCCCTCATCCTTAAAATGATAGTCAATTACTATAACCCGAATCATTAGCAAATTTTATAACTTACTTTTATCTAGTAGTATAGCAGGTAGTTCAAAAAAATACTCCCAACAAGGGCAGTCAGTTCATCTATCGGGGAATGGGGAATCGCCCTTTAAGTATGAAAGCTTAAAATATGCCACATGAATCGAACTCACAATCATTGATATTTTCCTTTGAATTTCAAAGGTGGGGATGGTTGATTCACATAAAAAAAAGCCGATTATTCAATCGGCTTTTTTTATTCATCCAACAATATTATGATACGTCTGTTTTTATCGTATAATTTGTCCCTGCATTTTTTTTATCTTTCATGCGACTGAAAATAAAGGCTAGAACGGAACGTGATATATTATGCCAAATACTGAAAATGGCACTAGGTACAGCGGCCAAAGGCGAGAAATGGGCCGTTGCTATAGCTACACCTAAACCTGAACCTAAACCGGAATTCTGCATACCAACCTCCAACAGCTTTCTGTTTAGCTAAATCCATCCTGCATAATCGAGCAAAGAAAAAGCCGAGAAGAAAACCAAGAACATTATGAAGAACGACAACTGCAAAAATAAGCAAACCTGTTTTAGCCAGCTGAGTTTGGCTGCCAGCCACTACGGCAGATACGATCAGAACGATAGAAATGACAGATACTAGAGGAAGAGCCTATGCCCTAGCTTCTGCCTGTTTACTGAAAAACTTTTTAACGATGAATCCAAGCAACGATGGGATGATTACCACTTGAATGATGGAAATGAATAATGATCCAATACTGATATCGACCCATTTACTTGCTAAGAGCAAAATAAGCAGGGGCGTTACGATAGGCGCTAGAATAGTGGAAACAGAAGCAATGGCAACTGCAAGCGGAACATTTCCTCTCGCAAGAAACACCATGACATTTGATGCTGTGCCACTAGGGGCAGCATCCAACCAAAATAACCCCAACAGCCACTTCTTTCGGTAAGTCGAACCCTATTGCTAATGCAAATGCCAGTAATGGCATAATGATAAAATGTCCTGCTACCCCTAGTGCCACTTCTTTTGGACGCCGGAAAACTTCTTTAAAATCCGATGCTGATAGTGTAAGTCCCATGCCAAACATGACAATTCCTAATAATGGAACAATATAGGCTCCAATCCATATATAATGATCAGGCAAGATATAAGCGATAATGGGGAATTCAGGATATTTTAAACCCCTTTAAAAAAATCCCATATGGTTATTTTCATTATGGACAGTCATATTTAAAGCGATGATTTTTGGAACTATAATTCTCTTCCGCTAAAAATAGTGTGAATATGACATTTACTATAGAAATAGGGACGGGGTTTTTAGAGAATCTGTTCGATTTTTCACTTTATCTTTTAATAAAAAATAAGAGGGTGCTGTATATTGGTGGCAAACTAGTTAATAAGGAACTGGAGATTGAATTAGTATTTGTTGTTTTACAGGATCAATTATTGCTATTGTAAGTTTAGCTAGGGCTATAAAAGAAGTGGAGATGTGGTTTCTTTGATACATATATTAATTGCGGATGATGATCGGCATATTCGGGAGTTGCTTAAATTTCACTTGGAAAAGGAAGGATACATGGTATCGGAAGCAAAGGACGGGAATGAAGCTTCCTTGATATTGGAGAGGGAACGGATCCATCTGGCGGTTGTCGATATTATGATGCCATTTAAAAACGGACTGGATCTTTGTAAGGAAATCCGGGATCAATATGATCTGCCGGTCATTTTATTGACAGCTAAAGATCAACTTATCGATAAGGAAAAGGGGTATTTTGCGGGTACGGATGATTACCTCGTGAAGCCATTCGAGCCACGGGAACTTCTATTCCGGATAAAAGCGCTATTGCGAAGGTACCGTATGGTGAATTCTGAATCCATCTCATTGAATCAAACGGTCATTGACCGTAAAAGTTATGAAGTTCGAATAATGGGGAATTCGCTGCTCCTGCCACTTAAGGAATTCGAGCTGCTGGCACAGCTTGGGAGTTTTCCAGATCAGGTCTTTACGCGTGAACAGCTTATTGAATTGGTATGGGGTGCTGATTTTGAAGGGGATGATCGGACGGTCGATGTCCATATTAAACGGTTAAGGGAACGTTTTGCCGGGCGGACCGATGATTTTGTTATAACGACTGTCCGTGGCTTAGGTTATAAACTGGAGGTCAACAAGAAGTGAAAACACTTTATTTCAGAATAGTTATTCAAACCATTTTAATCATGGTGCTTGCCAGTGTCATCGCTTTTTTAATTTCCAATGTTTATTATCATCAGGTTCAAAAACCCAACAATGGTGAGAAGATAAAGAAAGTCGCAAATGATATCGTCTCCTTATATGAGGAAAATCCTGATCAGGATATTGATGCGTATTTAACTCATATTGCAGGATTGCACTATCAAATGTATCTATTTAATGAGCAGGGTGAAGGAACTTTATACGGTGAGCCTTTTCGGGAAACGGCATTGGACACAGATACGATTTCTGCAGTTTTGAACGGGATGACCTATCAAGGGATCGCCCATTATAATAATGGTTTATTTATTACCGGATTTTTTGAAGATGTATTGATTAATAGCATTGGGGTACCGATGGACGTCAATGGTGAAAAACATGCATTGTTTGTAAGGCCGAATATAGAGCTGCAGTTTGGTGAATTCCGCTTTTTCCTTGCAGTTTTGCTTGTACTCACGCTCTTTCTCAGCTTTTTATTTGTAATCATCAACACGCGTTTCATCGTTAAGCCGATTACGAAATTAACGGAAGCTACAAAAAGAATCGCCGATGGGGATTATAGTAATGAATTGAATGTCACCCGGAGCGATGAGATAGGGGATTTGGCACAGCATTTCTCGAAAATGACTCATAGTATCCAACGGTTGGATGATATGAGGCAGGAGTTCGTATCGAATGTATCCCATGAAATTCAATCTCCACTTGCATCCATTCAAGGTTTTTCCCAAACACTTCAATCGGAGGAATTAACAAAAGAACAAAGAAATCAGTACTTGTCCATTATTGAAAAAGAAAGCAGGCGCATGTCGTTGTTAAGCAAACAGCTGCTCATGCTTGCTTCGTTGGATAAAGCGGATGATCCGCTGCAACGGTCCCAATTCGATTTAGCGCAACAAATACGGCAAGTGTTGTTCATGCTGGAATGGAATTGGCGGGAAAAAGAGATGGTGATCGAAATGGATTTGCCTTCAACCTCCATTTCTGCAGATGAGAAACTTTTAAATCAAGTATGGACGAATTTGATAACCAATAGCATTAAATACTCGGAAAACGGCAGTTCGATCAATATTCGGATAAAAAAAGTAGGCAGTGCTGTTGAAGTGATGATTGCGGATACGGGTATGGGAATTCCGGAAGAAGACCTCCCTTATATCTTTGATCGGTTTTATAAAGTCGACAAAGTGAGGAACAGGAGTGAAACAGGAAGCGGATTAGGACTTTCGATTACGAAGAAGACGGTTGAACTTCATGGGGGAACGATTGAAGTTCAAAGCGAACTCGGTAAAAGGACCACTTTTTATATACGGTTGCCCCTTATGTAATCAGTTGTTCATCTTCCATTCATATTGATTGTTTACAATCAGGTCATACCGAATCAATTAGGACTTGATCGGTAAACAGAAGGAATGGGAGATGAAATAATGTTTTTGGCAATACGTGAACTAAAGCATTCAAAGTTACGTTATCTGCTGATTGGACTGATCATGGTATTGGTCGCTTTGCTTGTCTTTATCATTTCAGGATTAGCTAATGGACTTTCTTCGGATAATGCTTCATCCATACAAAACATGAAGGCCGACTATTTCGTAATGGAGCATGACTCCAAAAATAAATTGAACCGATCGATCATATCCATGGAGAAGCTGGATGAAATCCGGGCTTCGGCGGATGTTAAAGCAGCCGAAGGTCTGGGGCAAATGATGGTCACATTGAATAAAATCGGCTCATCGGAGAAAACGGATGTCACCATTTTTGCGACCGAAGCCAGTGGTATTTTAGCACCGAAGGTCATTGAAGGAACGAACTATGACAATGAGAAACAAGGTGAAGTGTTAGCAGATCGTTCTTTAAAAGAAGTGGGGTATAAATTGGGTGATTCACTTAAAGATGACCTATCAGGTAAGGTTTTCACCATTGTTGGATTTACTGAAAAGCAGTCTTACAGCCACTCACCGGTAGTTTACATGAATGTTAAGGGGTGGCAGGAGATTAATCCTGCATTGAAAAATCAAGAGAAAGATTCAATCAGCACAATAGCCGTGCAAATGGATTCGAAGGCAGAAGAAATTGTACGTGAATCATTGCCTGAAGGACTAACGCTCATTTCAAAAGAAGAATCACTTCAGAGTATACCAGGCTACAAAGAGGAACAGGGCACGTTGACGATGATGATTGCCTTCTTGTTTGTCATCGCAGCTTTTGTTTTGGCTGTATTCTTTTATGTGATTACCTTGCAGAAGACGAATCAATTTGGAGTCCTTAAAGCACTTGGGGCCAATACGGGCTACCTGGCAAAAAGTATCGTTGGTCAAGTAATGCTGCTTGCCGTGACATGCATAGCCATCAGTGTTGCCCTGACATATGGCGTAACGTTAATCATGCCAGAAGGAATGCCATTTGAATTGAGTACCGATTTGGTCGTTAAATATTCCGTGTTACTTTTGGTTGTATCCGTATTGGGTTCACTGCTATCCCTATACCGAGTAGCGAAGATAGATGCGATTGAAGCGATAGGGAGGGTATCATGATGGGGGATAAACTATTATTCGAAAACGTCAGTAAGATTTATGGGGAAGGCGACAATAAGGTGACAGCCCTTGATAATATTTCCCTGAATGTGAGGGCGGGGGAGTTCGTCGCCATCGTGGGTCCTTCAGGTTCAGGAAAAAGTACTTTTCTTTCGATAGCAGGTGCCTTACTATCTCCGAGCAAAGGCCGCTTACAGCTGAATGATGAGGATATTACAACTCTATCCCCAAAGGAATTGACTAGAGTGCGCCTTGAAAAGATCGGGTTTGTATTCCAATCATCGAATCTTGTGCCATATCTCACCGTACGGGATCAGCTTCTGCTACTTTCTGAACTGATTGGCAAGCGGGATAAAAAAACCATGAAAAAAGCGGACGAATTGCTTGGCCACCTTGGACTTGGACATCGGGCAGATCACCTGCCGGAAGCACTGTCGGGCGGTGAGCGGCAGCGTGTAGCCATCGCCCGTTCGCTGATGAATGATCCAGAAATCATTTTAGCGGATGAACCAACCGCAAGTCTTGATTCCAAAAGAGGCAGGGATGTTGTTGAAATGCTTGCACATGAGGTGAAGTCAAGAAATAAAGCGGCCATCATGGTAACGCATGATGAAAGAATGTTGGATTTATGTGATCGAGTGGTCAATATTACGGATGGCAAGGTTTTTGGATGAAGTTAAAAAACACACTCTCATGAGCTGATCATTAAATAATCGCCGCCTCTCCAAAGGAGAGGCGGCAGAAATCGCTTGGATTGGAACCTGGTCAATCGGGCCTGCAATCATGTATAATATTTTGCTTGTATCCTATAGTTATCTTCGGATTGATCATATTTTTTTATCTTAAAGAACAAACAGTGATAGGTTGCTTTCACACCTGATTCATTTCGATATTCTTTATCATATATGCTGATTAACTCTCGGAAAAAGGAAGGGCGCTGGCAGTAATTTTCTTTGTTGCTGTTAGCTGCACCAATCTTTTTAATTGAAGTGAAAAATTCACGTACTGTCTGAAAGTACTCCAGTTCAAACTCTTCCATTTTTGTTATCTCGATTGGAACTGCTGTTGAAAAAGGGATTGCTTCTTCACAAACTTGGGATAATTCTTCTAGAGAATAAAACATTTGACCTGGTGAACTATCAATGGCAAGCTCAAGCTTGTCCTTCGCCTGTTCATATGACATATGAAGCTCTTGAAAGGTATCAATTCCGAACGTTGAAAATATGAGGCTTCCATCAGCGGTTAATCGTGTAAACAGTTTTTCAAGTGTTGCAGGAAGTTCATTCAGCCATTGAAACGTTGCATTGGAAATAATCAAGTCGTAATGTTCATTAAGCGCCATTTCTTCGATATCCGTACATAAAAATGTAACACGTTCTTCATCTGTCATTCCTTTCGCCACTTCGACCATTCCTTGTGCCAAATCAACAGCCGTAATAGCGGCATTAGGGAATGTTTTGACGAGTAACCTGGTTAAGTAACCAGTGCCGCAGCCAATTTCAAGAATATTGGTTACCTGGTTGGTGTTTATTTCAGGAAGCAAATCCACTAATTGTATTGCCATGTTTTTTTGAACATTGGCATACGCGTCATATGTTTTCGCATGTTCACTGAACCGCTTACTTAACAATCGCTTATCAATCATGAGTGTACTCCTTTTGAATAAATGTTTTTATCTGCTGCATACATTCCTGTGGTCTTGTGAAAAACGGAGTATGGCCAGCGCCTTCGATAATATGAAACTCGGCTTTCCCACCGAGGTTTTCTTTAATGAAAGATGAGGCTTCGAGTGGACAAATGTTGTCTTCCCTCCCATGAAGCAATAAAAAGGGGGCTTCAATCCTGTTGAGGCTTGCTCTAGCATCTTTCTGAAGTAAATAATTCAAGCCAATAAGAAGTGAAGACACATCATCTCCATGAAACTCGCTTTGAATGGTCTTGATGAATTGATGATATAAACCTTCTTCTTTTTCAGCTTCGGAAAACATCGCTTCATAGAAAGAAGCCAAAGTCTTCTCTTTATTGCGTTGTAGCTGTTTCTTCATGCGCTCGACCATTCGTGGATCCCAGCCAAATGAATAATTCTCTCCTGTTATAAACCGACTTGTTGCACCAAAAAGGATAAAACCTTTTATTTTTTCTTTATACGAACTTGCAAGTTCAAGTGATACTAGTGATCCTAATGACCAGCTCAGTATATAAACTGGACCGTCGATGGAAGCGATTGTGTCTATGACTCTTTCTTCAAAGTCATTTAGTGTTTTCATATCTCTCCATTCTATAAATGAAAGGTGGAATACATCTGACAGCGGTTTGATTAACGGTTCAAACGCGCCTTTTTCCATTCCCCACCCAGGAAGCATGACTAAATTCGGCTGTTTCATTCAATAACACCCATTTCCTTTCCAATGACTGAAATCTTTTCAACTGCCCAATCAAGCTCTTTTTTATCGTGGAGAGCTGTTACGGTAAACCGGATCCTCGCCTCATTTTCAGGAACGGTCGGCGGCCTGACAGCAATAGCTGCAATTGCTTCTTTCTGTAAACGTGCGGCAAATTCCATCGCTTTTTCGTTTTCCCCGATGACGATAGGGACAATTTGCGATCGACTTCCGCAAATATTAAACCCGTTATATGTGAGTTCTTCTCTAAAGTGTCCTGAATGTGTTTGGAGCAGTGAGCGGCGTTCTGGTTCTTGCTGTACAAGTTCAATCGCTGTTTTTATGGCACCGAGAATGGCCGGGGGAAGTGCAGTTGAATAAATGAATCCGCGCATGCGATTTTTTAAATAGTCGATTAGCCATTTTTTTCCGACGACATAGGCACCGAATGAACCGAGCGCTTTACTGAATGTTCCCATTTGGATATCTATTTTATTTTGAAGTTGGAGATGACCGGCATAACCTTCACCGTTTTTACCGTAGATGCCGCTTCCGTGCGCTTCATCTGTCATTAACATTGCGTTATAACGTTCCTTTAACCGAACGAGGTCTTCGAGATAAGCAAAGTCACCGTCCATGCTGAAGACAGTATCCGTCACGATTAATTTACGTGCTTCAATTGGTGCTTTTTTCAAAAATGCTTCTAAATGATCTAAATCATTATGACGATAGCGTATATGCTTTGCACGGCTTAAAAGAGCTCCATCGACAATGCTTGCATGATTCAATTTATCGCTATAAATAATATCGTTTCGGGACAGCAGGGTGGATATTATTCCAAGGTTCGCGTTATATCCACTGTTGATAATGAGTCCCGCCTCGGCTTTCTTCCAATCGGCAAGAGCTTGTTCGGCTTGCTCATAAAGGGGATGATTGCCAATAATTAAACGTGAAGCCGTTGCTCCTGCACCATATGTATGTACTGCATCCACCATCGCCTTTTTCAGCCGCTCATCCCCTGCATATCCTAAATAGTTATTAGAAGCTAGATTCAGCATCCTGCACCCATTGATCGTAAGCCATGTCTGCTCGGCAAATGCCGTCGATACGAGTTCACGCTTTTGAGATATCTCTTCTAAATAAGCCAGTTCCTTCTTGATTTTTTCTTCCCAACAAGGTAATTGTTTTTCACTGTGCATGCCCATTCTCCTTTTTATATGTTAACTAAAATAAATATAGGTTAACATATAAAATATTCTAATCATGACCCAAGGAAACTGTCAAGCCTTGAAAAAGGACTGATAATAAATTGAAAATCCAATCTGGGAGTAATCAAAGTTCAAAAAAAGACACATATCAAAAGCGTGCGGTTGGTTATTTGAACCAATTCGAGAAACATGAAACTAACATAAAAATAAGTTTAGGGAGAAGGAGGCTAATGATATTTGAATGGGCAGCGGCTTTGTTAAGCTAATGTATAAAAGAGCTTAGTGAAAATTAGTCCCATTTGTATGTATTAAGCCCGTACATTGAAGATAATCTAACTTCCAAGGTAGTCTTTTTGTTAAACCTTCAAATCTTTGAAGGATTAAATGGAATTCCATGTTACTATAGAGCAGTGAAATTACCGAATTCACATTAACCATTACATAAAGGAAGGGTAATAAATATGAAAAAGATTTCTTTAGATGTTTTCTTTATATTAATAGGAGCTTTTATTTTCGCTTTGGCAATAAATCTTTTCGTCATTCCCAATGAACTTGGTGAGGGGGGAGTAACGGGGATAACCATCATTTTATTTTATCTTTTTGAATGGTCACCAGGGCTGTTAAGTTTGATCATTAACGCTTTCCTGCTCATCGTCGGTTATAAATATTTATCGAAAATGACAACGGTATATACAATCATAGCCGTTGCATTTAATTCACTTTTCCTTCATTTAACCGAAAGTTGGACGATTTCTTCAGATGAATTGGTTATTAATGCGATATTTGGCGGAGTTTTTGCCGGTGCAGGAATTGGCATGATCATTCGTGTCGGAGGCACTACTGCCGGTACGACGATCCTGGCCCGAATTACAAATAAGTATTTGGGATGGAGCTTAAGCTATGGACTTCTGTTTTTCGATTTGATCGTTGCGTTCTCATCTTATTTCATCATTGGTGCAGAAGGCCTGATGCTCACTATCCTTATGCTTTATATTGGAACAAAAACGATGGAGTTCATCATTGAGGGATTGAACCCGAAAAAAGCGATTACAATCATTTCAAATGAAGCGGACCAGATTGCAAAACAAGTAACCGAATTGATGGACCGGGGGGTCACTGTTTTTAGCGGTCATGGATACTATACAAAGGCATCCAAGGATATTTTATATATCGTTATAAGTAAGCAAGAGGTTCTAAAGTTAAAGAGAATAGTGCAGTCGACAGATAGCAATGCTTTTATAGCCATACATGATGTTAGGGACGTATTTGGTGAAGGATTCCTGGATATCTCGAAGTCCTGATGCGATTTGTGAGGCGGAAATGGTATATGCGAATGAAAAGGCCTAATAGGCTTTTTTATTTTGCAATGCGAAAAATCTGTAAATTCCAAATATTTTGTTATATTATGTAAGTAAGAAACCACACACCCTGAGGAGTGCAGCCATTAAATGTGGAGGTGTCCAAGATGATCCTTTTAAAAGTGGATGACAGAAAGTTCGGGAAAAGCAAGATCAAGTACAGTGTCGTTGATAAGGAAACGAATGAATTGATCATTAGCGGTGTGTTTAAAGAGTTTGGACAAGCAAGCGATAAATATTATGAATTGAAGGATGAATACGGTTCATCCAATGTGAAGATGATATTGAAGTGAAAAGAGGGGGACCGACGGGTTTCCCTTTTTTCGTAGGCAATGCCATGAATGAAAATGCCCGTACAATAAATAACCGGATAAAGGAATAATCATAGATCTCTGAATCATATAATTAGGTTAAGAGAGTTCTTGATATCCTTTTTTTACAATATACTACAATTTTATTGTAAAGTATGGAATTTGGTGGTAATATAAAGCGCATAAATGTAAACGTTTGCAAAGATTTTTGTGAGGAGGTGATGTAAAAGAAGTACGATAGACCATGATTTTTATAGAATGAAAGGCTTTTATTTTACTATTTTATGCAAACGTTTTCTTAAAATTGCATGAATCTTATGAAAAAGGGAGAGTCGGTAGGCATGAAGCGTAAAAAATGGTACGGGGGAATTCTTACTGTTTTATTAGTTTTTAGTGTGATTTTGGCTGGATGCTCCTCTTCAACTGGTGGAAATAGCGACTCAAAGGATGTCGTGACGCTGGATATATTTCAATTCAAGGTAGAATTCAAGTCGCAATTCGAGGCATTGGCAAAACAATATGAAAAAGAGAATCCAGATGTAAAGATCAAGGTATCGACGGTTGGCGGCGGAAATGATTATAAATCAGCCATTACGGCAAAGTTCGCTTCAGGTGAGGAGCCGGCGGTCTTTAACATTGGCGGACCGGTGGATGTCGAACAATATAAAGATAGATTAACGGATTTAAAGGATACGAAGGCTGCTGCCGCAGCACTTGATGGCACTTTGGATGGCGTGGAAGAGGACGGGCAAGTCCTTGGACTTCCATTTAACCAGGAAGGATACGGCTTGATTTATAACAAGCGGATATTTAAAGAAGCCGGAATTAATCCTGATGAAATTACAAGTTATGAAGCCTTAGAGGCGGCAGTCAAGAAAATGGATTCACAAAAAGACAAATTGAAAATCGATGCAGTTTTCGCTTATCCGGTCAAAGAGAAGTGGGTGACAGGAAACCATTTATCCAATGTTTTCTTAGCACCGGAGTTTGATGGGAATGTGTTAGAGGCAAGTAAGGCTCCAACGGTTAAATTCACGGATGGTGACAAGTTTAAACAACTGGTCGATATCCAAAATAAATATTCCGTCCAGCCGACAGCAAGCCTCGATTACTCGCAACAAGTGGAAGAGCTGTTCTCACTTGAAAAGGTTGCGATCATTCAGCAAGGCAACTGGGTGTATAACACAGTATATGATATGGACCCTGAGTTAGCTGAAAAGGGAATTGGCATCATCCCGATTCCAAATGGAGACTCTGCAGGCATGCCGGTCGGAGTACCGAACTATTGGGCGGTGAACAAGAAATCGGATGAAAAGGTACAAGAAGCAGCGAAGAAGTTCCTCGACTGGATGTATACATCCGAGGAAGGGAAAAAGGCCGTTTTGGAAGACTTTAAATTCATTCCTGCATATGAAGGATATGATGTCGAAAAAATTGCCGATCCAATTTCAAAAGAAATTTATAAATACTCCCAAGAAGGAAACACGATTGGCTGGGTGTTTAATGGATATCCGGTTGGTTGGAACGATGATCTTGGGGCAAGTGTCCAAAAATACGTAACCGGTAAATTGACTTGGGAGGAACTTGTCCAACAGAACATTGAAAATTGGGAGAAGATTCATAGCAAATAAGTATTGGGAAATGCAAGTGACCGATCGGCATGAAATCTGTGCCGATTGGTTGTTCCTTGTTATAGAAAAGTCACTTAGGGGAATTGCCTCGACAAGGGATTCATCAAATAACCCAGTCATGATCTAAAACCATTAACTATTAAATCATTTCAAGGAGGTCGGTTTCGTTGAGAAATCGGGATGCCGCATATTGGCTGTTTTTGACACCTGTTCTTGCTGCACTCATTTTGGTTGTGATCGTGCCACTCATCTACGGATTTTATTATTCCTTTACGAATTGGAACGGTTTAGGGGCGCCGGATTTCATCGGTCTTAAGAATTATATGGACTTGTTTACGGATAAAGGGTTCCTTGATACATTTTGGTTCACCATTAAATTTTCCGTAGCGGCAATTGTGGTAATCAATATCATCGGATTAAGTTTGGCTCTCATCGTGACTTCGAAAATTAAATCAAGCAACATACTGCGGACTGTTTTCTTTATGCCCAATTTAATAGGCGGTTTGATTCTCGGCTTTATTTGGCAGTTCATTTTTATTAAGGTCTTCGGTGCGATTGGTGATTTGACTGGGATCGAAGCATTTAATGGATGGTTATCAACGACTGATACAGGTTTTTGGGGATTGATCATTTTAACATCATGGCAAATGGCCGGATATATCATGATCATTTATATTGCCTATTTGCAGGCTGTTCCTGAAGACTTGATCGAAGCGGCAAAAATTGATGGAGCTAACAGCTTCCAGCGTTTTCGCCATATAACTTTTCCACTAGTGGCACCCGCTTTTACCGTCAGTTTGTTTTTGACGCTTTCCCACTCGTTCAAGATCTATGATCAAAATCTTTCTTTGACGAATGGAGCTCCCTATAATTCAACTGAAATGGTTGCGATGAACATTGTAAAATCAGCCTTCACCGAAAACGATATGGCATATGCACAGGCAAAAGCGGTTATCTTTTTCGTGATCGTGGCGGTCGTTTCGCTGACACAGGTCTATTTCAATAAAAAACGGGAGGTTGAGCTGTGATGAGGGGAAAATGGAAATTGTGGCTGATTGGATTCATCGGATTCATTTTGGCCGTATTATGGCTCACTCCGTTTTATTTAATGCTTGTAAATGCCTTCAAAATGAAACGGGATATATTTGCCGATACACTGGGACTGCCTGAAACCTGGACATTCGAAAACTTCATTCAAGCTTTCGAGCAATTGGATTTCCTCCGGACTTTATTCAATTCTTTATTGATATCGGGTGTCAGTGTCGTCATCATCATCATTTTTTCTGCGATGGCAGCATACGCCCTTTCCCGAAACAAAAGTAAAATAAGTTCCCTGCTTTTCTTCGTGTTTGTAGCAGCCATGCTAATTCCGTTTCAGTCTGTGATGATACCGCTCGTTGCCCAATTCGGACAGCTAGGGATGTTGAACAAGGCCGGATTGATTTTCATGTATTTAGGTTTTGGCTGCAGTCTTTCCATATTCTTATATCATGGTACCTTAAAAGGGATTCCCATCTCACTTGATGAGGCAGCAAAGATTGATGGTGCTAACCGGTTTCAGGTATTTTGGTATATCATCTTTCCATTATTAAAGCCGATGTCGATTACAGTTGGCATCTTAAATGTCATTTGGATATGGAATGACTATTTGCTGCCATCCCTTGTTATTGGCGGAGCGGGATCGGAGACCATTCCGCTTAAATTATTCTTCTTTTTCGGTCAATATACGAAGCAATGGCATCTTGCCTTGGCTGGACTTACTTTATCCATCATTCCAGTCATCATTGCGTACTTTTTTGCTCAGAGGCAAATTATCAAAGGAATTGCAGATGGAGCCGTTAAATAACTATTTAAATATAGGGAATATTAAACCATGTGCGGTGAACGGGGAGTGTTGATGAATTTGTCTGTTACTATAAAAGACGTTGCCAAAAAAGCGAATGTCGCTCCATCAACGGTATCGCGTGTAATCCATAACAGCCCGACAATCAGTGAAAAGACAAAGCGTAAAGTACGCAAGGTATTAAAGGAAATGGGCTATCATATGAATGAAAATGCCCGGAACTTAGTCACGAAGTCAACTAAGGCCATTGGGATCGTCATGAAAAGTTCGGCAAGGGAATCACTTTATAATCCCTTTTTTCCAGAAGTGATCAGAGGCATCGGGGATTTTTGTAATAAAGAAGGGTACAGTCTTTCTCTGACAACCGGGGAGACGGAGGATGCCATCTTTGAGGATGTCGTGAAGATGGTTCAGGGCAGAAGAGTGGATGGCATGATTGTTTTGTATTCTAAAAAGGACGATAAAGTGGTGCCATACTTATTAAAGCAGGGCTTCCCGTTCGTTTTGATAGGGAAGCCAAGCACGAACATGAGCGGTATCACATTCATTGATAACGATAATGTTCAAGCGGCCAGGGAAGTATCGGAGTTTGTAATCAATCTTGGACATGAGCGAATTGCCTTTTTAGGAGGCAGTCCCGAGTTTGAGGTGATCCAGGACCGCTTGACAGGCTTTCAACAAGCGATGGAACAGGCCGGGGTGGATGTACGACAGGAATATATCAAATTGATTCCTTTAAATCGAACGGATGGAATAAAGGCGATTGACGAATTGCTGGAATTGAAAGAGGCGCCAACCGCTTTTTTGGTTATGGATCTTTTATTGGGTGTTCTCTTGCTTGGAGTGTTGGCTGAAAAGAACCTGAAAGTGCCACAGCAAATAAGCGTCGTCTGTTTTAACCACTCGGAATTCATAGAATTTCTAAGTACGCCGCTGACAACGGTTGATATCCATACGTATCAGTTAGGGTATGAGGCGGCAAAATGCGTGTTCGATCTAATTGCAAATCCGGAAATGATGGAAAAGAGTATCAGCATTCCTACCAAAATCATAAAGCGGGAGTCGCATTTTGTTGCCGAAAAGGAAATTAAAAGAAAAATGTAGAAATGTTTTACCAATTAAAGCTTGATTTTTGCTAACATAAATT
The DNA here is from genome assembly GCF_014844095.1 of Brevibacillus sp. JNUCC-41. Lineage (NCBI taxonomy): Bacteria > Bacillati > Bacillota > Bacilli > Caryophanales > Bacillaceae > Peribacillus > Peribacillus sp. JNUCC41. The sequence continues at coordinate 2,340,678 of NZ_CP062163.1, forward strand.
TACAATATAGATTATCACTATTATTTTTGAAAATTCATACTTTAAAGGGATAAATTATGTTCTTATATTTTGATCTACTCTAACGCAAACGTTTGCGTTATGAATAAAGAGGTAATAGTTAAACATGCAAAGCAAGTTGCCATGAAATGAATCTTGAATGGAGGAGGTTGTTCATGAGAGTCCTGGTATGGAATGAGTTTCGCCACGAGAAAACAAAGCCTGAAGTAGCAAAAGTATATCCGGATGGTATCCATGGTGCAATTGCCGGCTTTTTACAAAGCGGGCAGGTCGAGGTGAGAACCGCCACTCTTGATGAAGAAGAGCATGGATTAACCGAAGAAGCACTGAAACAAACCGATGTACTTCTTTGGTGGGGGCATGTTGCACATGATGAAGTTCAGGATGAAATCATTGCAAGGGTTCACAAGCGAGTACTCGAAGGAATGGGTCTCATCGTCCTCCATTCCGGTCATTTTTCAAAGATCTTCAAACGATTAATGGGCACGACTTGCGATTTGAAATGGCGGGTTGCGGATGAACGGGAACGGCTCTGGGTTGTCGATCCAAGTCATCCTATCGTTGATGGAATCGGAGAATATATAGAGCTTGAGAAGGAAGAGATGTACGGGGAACATTTTGATATTCCTGCACCAGATCAATTGATATTCGTCAGTTGGTATGAAGGCGGGGAGGTATTTAGAAGCGGTTGCACGTATCAGCGGGGGAAAGGGAGGATTTTCTATTTCCGTCCAGGTCATGAAACATATCCTACTTACCATAATCCCGAGATTCAACGAGTGATTAAGAATGCCGTTAATTGGGTCAAGCCGGAATTTGGAATCGTAACGAACTACGGGAAAGCCGAACCGTTGGAATCCATCTCAGGCAAAGAGCTGAAGTGAAGGAGCGAACAAAATGGGCAAAGTGAAGGTAGGAGTCATTGGATGCGGGAGTATTGCAAAAAACAGGCATTTTCCGGAGTATGATGCACATCAGGAAACGGAGATCATTGCCGTTTGTGATATTGTGCCTGACCGGGCGAATGCAGCAGCACAAAGGTATGGCGCGCAAGCATATACTGATTATATAGAACTTTTGAAGAATGAGGAGATTGAAGCGATCAGTGTATGTACCCCGAATTACCTGCATGCACGCATCACAGTTGCGGCCTTGGAAGCTGGTAAGCATGTCCTTTGTGAGAAACCAATGGCTACTTCTTTAGTAGACGCTGAAAAAATGAATGCAGCAGCAGCGAAAAGCGGTAAAATACTAATGATTGGTCATAATCAGCGTTTTGTTCCCTCTCATCAAAAAGCGAAGCAGCTTATAGAGAGCGGGGAGGTAGGGAAGGTCTATAGCTTCCGGACGGCTTTTGGACATTCCGGGCCGGAAACTTGGAGCGTGGATGGACTGGAAAGCTGGTTTTTTAAAAAGGATCAGGCAGTCATTGGTGCAATGGGCGATTTAGGTGTTCATAAAGCTGATTTATTACGGTATATCCTTGGAGAAGAATTTGTTGAAGTGGGAGCCTTTGTGGAAACGACTGCCAAGAAAAATACAGACGTTGATGACAGTGCGGCCTGTATCCTCCGGACGGAGAGCGGTATCATCGGAACGCTTACCGCCAGCTGGTCTTATGCAAAAGAAGACAATGCTACGGTCATTTATGCAGAAAAAGCGGTATTGCGCCTTGAAGACGATCCGAAATACTCACTGATCATCCATCATGATAATGGAAAGACAGAAACCATCCAATTAGGAAGCATCCAGACTAATGACTCAGAAGGACAGCATGATTCCGAAGTGATCAGCCACTTTGTAAAATGTGTGGTGGACAATGAGGAGCCACTTGTCTCAGGAGTTGAAGGATTAAAATCACTAAAAGTCATTCTTGGCGCGATGGAATCAAATGCATCCCGAAAAATCATCCGCTTATAAAGGGGTTAAAAGTCATCATGTACAAATTAAAAATGGGTATTATCGGTGCTGGCGGAATTGCCCAAAAAAGGCATATCCCAGCTTTTCAAAAATTTCAAGATAAAGTGGTTTTATACGCCATTCAGGATATAGATGAAATGAAGGCGCGAGAAGTGGCGCGTGAATTTCATATCGAGAAGGTTTTCACTAATTATGAAGAAATGTTTGCCGAAGTGGATGCTGTTACGATTGCAACGCCAAACAAGTTCCATGCGGAGATTTCCATTGCTGCTCTGCAAGCAGGTGTACATGTGTTATGCGAAAAGCCAATGGCCATTACAACTGAGGAATGTTTAGCAATAACCGAGGCTGCTAATATATCGGGTAAAGTTTTATCGACCGCTTATCATTACCGCTTCATGAAGGAAGCCCAGGCTGCAAAGAAAATGATTCAGGCGGGTGAAATCGGTGAGCCGTATGTAGCGCGTGTACAGGCAATCAGGCGACGAAAAGTCCCTGGCTGGGGAGTGTTTACAAGCAAGGAATTGCAAGGCGGGGGAAGTGTGATCGATTACGGCTGCCATTTGCTTGATTTGGCTTTATGGCTGATGGATGACCCAGAACCGATTGAAATCGTAGGTTCGACATATAATTATGTCAGTAAGGGTGTCGATCAAGTCAATTTGTGGGGGAATTTCGATGCCTCTGTATTTGAAGTGGATGACCATGCCACGGCATATATCAAATTTGCCAACGGAGCATCTTTATTATTCGAAACATCTTGGGCCGCTAATATACGTGAAGAAGCAACTGTTTTAAGTTTATCCGGAACGCAAGGCGGTCTTGATGTGTTCCCGCTGGTCTTGAACCAGGCTAAGCACGGCATGCTTTTAAATAGTGAGGCCGTATGGATGCCAGGGGAGGATACACCAGACCTGCAGCAGGCAGAGAACTTTATTAATAGCTGTCTGGGGCTGGCAGAACCATTGGTAAAACCATCAGAAGCCATGAAAGTTTCGAAAATAATCGAAGCCATTTATCAAAGCTCGGCAAGTGGGAAGGTCATGAGCATAAATTAATGAAAAGGTGAGGTGGGGCTTGTGAAATTAGGGATTTTTACAGTGCTATTTGCTCAAAAATCATTCGAGGAGATGCTTGATTATGTCGCAGATTCCGGATTAAAAACAGTTGAAATCGGTACAGGCGGGTATCCAGGCAATATCCACTGTCCGCTCGATGAACTGCTGGAAAGTGAAGAAAAACGCCAAAAATACCTCGAAGCCGTTCAAACAAGAGGATTAACGATCAGTGCATTCAGCTGCCACGGCAATCCAATCTCTCCAGATGAAGCATTCGCTAAAGAAAGTGATGAAACACTTATTAAAACAATCAAGCTTGCATCCTTACTGAACGTCCCGGTAGTCAATACCTTTTCTGGTACAGCCGGTGATCACGAAGGAGCCAAATATCCAAACTGGCCTGTCGCCCCATGGCCGAATGAGTATACAGATGTGCTGAAATGGCAATGGGAAGAAAAATTGATCCCCTATTGGAAAAAAGCAGCTGCCATTGCCGATGAGCACAATATAAAAATCGGACTTGAACTGCATGGAGGCTTTCTCGTCCACACACCCTACACCTTGTTAAAACTGCGGGAAGCTACATCTGATGCAATAGGCGCCAACCTGGATCCAAGCCACCTTTGGTGGCAGGGCATCGAACCAGTCGGGGCCATCAAAATCCTAGGGAAAGCGGGAGCCATCTACCACTTCCACGCAAAAGACACATACTTGGATCAGGATAACATCAATATGTATGGATTAACTGACATGCAGCCATATGGAAATATCCAGAGCCGTGCCTGGAACTTTCGCTCTGTAGGATGCGGCCATAGCCTGCAAGAATGGTCCGACATCATGAGCGCCCTTCGCACATACGGTTACGATTACGTCGTCAGCATCGAACATGAAGATCCGCTGATGTCAGTTGAAGAAGGATTCCAACGGGCTGTTACCAATCTGAAAACTGTACTCATCAACGAAAGCCCAACTGATTTATGGTGGGTATAATTTGTAGCCATAACGAGCAGCCTATTGCAGGTTGCTTTTTATTTTGGACCTTACTCGAAAAAGTGAAACTCACGAGTAAAAGTGCGGAATTCACGAGTAAAAGTGCGAAACTCACGAGTAAAAGCGTGAAACTCACGAGTAAAAGCGTGAAATTCACGAGTAAAAGTGCGAAACTCACGAGTAAAGCGGAATTCACGAGTAAAAGTGCGATATTCACGAGTAAAAGTGCAAAATTCACGAGTAAAAGCGTGAAACTCACGAGTAAAAGTGCGAAATTCACGAGTAAAAGCGTGAAATTCACGAGTGAAAAGTGCGGAATTCACGAGTAAAAGTGCTAAATTCACGAGTAAAAGTGCGATATTCACGATGGCTGTATCCAAGGAGATAACTGGTTTTAAAAAAAAATCAATTTGACAGTCACTATACTAAGTGTTACAGCATACCATGTAGTAAGTAACACTGGATACCAACAGCACTGAATAGTGAAGTGGCAAAAATATTTTTAAGAAAAAGTTGACACCTCCACTACTCGGTGTTACTGTTTAGGTGTAATAAGTAGTACTAAATAGCGTGGTTTCCCAAAAGCTATTCCGTAAAAATTCCCCTCAGAACTAAGTTTTACTTAATATAAGTCGCAAAATAGAGGAGGCTCTGAACATGGAAAATTTAACTGAAATGCTGAAGGGTTCGCTGGAAGGCTGCGTGCTGGAAATCATCAGCCGCCATGAAACCTATGGCTACGAGATTACCCGCCGCCTGAACGAGCTTGGGTTTACTGAAGTCGTGGAAGGGACGGTCTACACCATCCTCGTGCGATTAGAAAAGAAAAAGCTGGTGAACATAGAGAAGAAACCGTCAGATATGGGGCCGCCCCGCAAGTTTTACTCACTTAATGAAGCTGGCAGCCAGGAACTTGAACTGTTTTGGAAAAAATGGGATTTTGTATCATCGAAAATCAACGTCTTAAAGTCAATCTAGCTTCATAAGATATTCCGTACGATATTTTTGGAGTGTCTTGTTCAGCTTTAGAAAAGAGGAGGAAAAATAACATGATGGAATTGTTCAAAAAAATGATTGGTGATAAAAAAGAGTATAAAATGATGATGGCACGGGTTGAAGCCCTGCCAGAGGACTACCAGTTCGTATTTAAGAAAATTCAAAACTACATGTGGAATTTCTCGGCGGGCAACGGGATGGATATGCTGCACATGCAGTATGAATTAATCGATTTATTCGAAGCCGGTGCGGCGGAAGGCAGACAAGTGCTGGAAATCACCGGGGACGACGTGGCGTCCTTTGCCGACGAACTAGTGGCAAATGCTAAAACCTATTTCGCCAAGTATCGTGAAGATTTGAATGAAAGTATCATGAAGCGATTGGGAAAAAATAAATTCAATAAATAATTCCGACTGAATAGCTGGTTACAAATGTGAAATGCCACCTACGCTATTCAGTTATATTTTAACCCAGTAATAAGTCATACTGATTATCAGTCAGACTAAATAGAGGGGTATAGGCAATATAGTTCCGCAGGGCGCTCGGAAGGATAATTAGGGTTCTTACAAGCGGTTTTGCTGCACTATTAAAAGGAGGAAAAAAGTATGAGCAATGCAGCGATTTCTGTAAAAGGGTTAATAAAAAACTTTAAAGACAATGAAGTCTTAAAGGGGGTGGATTTTGAGGTACGGCGTGGCGAAATTTTCGCACTGCTGGGCTCAAATGGAGCGGGCAAGACGACGACGGTCAACATCCTCTCGACTTTGATGAAGGCCGATGGCGGCGAAGTCGGTATTTGCGGCTTTGACGTCCAGTGTCAACCGGAACATGTTCGCCAGAGCATCAGCCTGACAGGGCAGTTTGCAGCTTTAGACGGCATGCTTACCGGGCGCGAAAACCTGCTGATGATCGCCAAGTTGCGGGGAGTTTCCAATCCCGCTCAAGTCGCCGACAATCTGCTTGCGAGATTCAGCCTAACCGATGCGGCCAACCGCCGTGCGGATAAATATTCCGGCGGGATGAAGCGCCGGCTTGACATTGCCATGAGCCTGATTGGGACGCCAGCGGTCATTTTTCTCGACGAACCGACGACAGGGCTTGACCCCGAAGCACGGATTGAAGTCTGGGATACCGTCAAGGAACTTGCCGGCGGCGGCACGACAATCTTGCTGACGACCCAGTACCTGGAGGAAGCCGAACAACTGGCGGATCGTATCGCCATCCTGCATGGCGGAAAAATCATCTCGACCGGCACCCTTACCGAACTCAAGGAGATGTTCCCGCCAGCGAAAGTGGAGTACATTGAGAAGCAGCCGACATTGGAGGAAATTTTCCTCGCGATCATCGGCAAAAAGGAGGAGATGTAAATGAATAGCAAAACAGGGGTATTACTAGGGCGTTTAATGCGCAATATCATGCGCAGCCCTGATACAATTATCACGGTTGCGATAACGCCGATTATGATGCTGCTGCTGTTTGTCTACGTGTTTGGTGGCGCCATAGAGGCAGGCACGGACAGCTACGTCAATTATTTATTGCCGGGAATATTGCTGATGGCTATCGCATCCGGAGTCGCTTACACCTCCGTGCGGCTGTTTACGGATGTAAAGAGCGGGCTGATGGCGCGTTTCATTACCATGCCCATCAAGCGCTCGTCGGTATTGTGGGCTCATGTGTTGACCTCGCTTGTATCCAATGCGCTTACTGTCGTCGTGGTGATCCTCGTCGCGTTCTTGATGGGCTTCCGTTCCAGCGCTGATATCCTGGATTGGCTCGCGGTGGCTGGGATACTCGGGCTGTTTACGTTGGCGCTGACATGGCTGGCAGTCATTCCGGGATTGACAGCGGGGTCCATGGAAGGGGCTACAGCCTACTCGTACCCGCTGATTTTCCTTCCGTTTATCAGTTCGGCCTTTGTCCCCACCGAAACCATGCCTAAAATTGTCCGTGCGTTCGCTGAGAACCAGCCAGTGACTTCAATCGTGAATGCGATTCGTGCCTTCTTGTATGAAGGGTCAGTTGGCAACGATATCTGGATCGCGCTTGCCTGGTGCGTAGGCATCATGGTAATCGCTTACTTCTTCGCCAGTAAAGTATTTAAGCGCCAGTTAGGGTAAGTACACCATTATCGGATTAGCCATTACAATAGTCAGCCATTGCGATGAATGCATTTGCTATCACATGGAAGAAATGGCTTAAATGCCGGGGCAACCATCGATGAAATCATGGAAACCTTTAAAATTGGTGTGATTGGTGGCGGCAGCTTATCCCAACATGAGATTTGCCATTAGAAGAATTTACAGCGAACGAGTAGTGGTCTTTCGCAGAAGGAGAAATTAAAAGAATAAAGCCCATAGATGTAATTGACAGGAAAAGAGTAGATTCAGAAGCAAAACCGCTTTGGTTATCAATGTCTTTAAGGAAAATAGATTCCTTTCATTATCATTAAAAGCGCAAAGCTCACGAGTATATCCGCATAACTTAAAGCAAATGATTGCTGAAAATTCTTCTGAAATTAAAAAAGCGATGCCCCCGAAAATCTGGAGGCATCTTCATTATTTATCTTTGCCTTGGAGTATAGTCCAATTCCTTAAATAGTTCCGTCAATTCATCCTCTGTCAAGTCGCGCCATTGTCCAATCGCCAGTCCGTCCAGATGGATGTTCATGATCCGGATTCGATGTAAATCACGGACTTCATATCCTAGTGCGGAGCACATTCGGCGGATTTGTCTGTTCAGTCCTTGCATCAAAGTGATGTTAAATGTATATTTGGTCAACTGTTCAACCTTACATGGAAGTGTTTTTGTATCCAAAATCTCCACTCCGGATGACATGTCTTTGATGAAGGAAGAGGTAAGTGGTTTATCCACAGTTACGATGTATTCTTTTTCATGTTTGTTTTCTGCACGAAGGATTTCATTTACGATGTCTCCATCATTTGTAAGAAGGATCAGACCGCTTGAGTCTTTGTCCAGCCGTCCGATATGAAAAATGCGAAGCGGATGATTTACAAAATCAACGATATTCCCTTTTATGTGTTTTTCCGTCGTACTTGTAATCCCTATCGGTTTATTCAATGCAATATAGACATTTTGCTGTTCCACTTTTATCGGCTTGCCATCGACACGAACATCATCACCGGGTTCAGCTTGACTGCCGAGCTCAGCTACAGTGCCATTTATCGTCACACGGCCCTCGGCTATCCATTTGTCTGCGCCTCGTCTCGAGGTAATTCCGGATTCACTGATAAATTTATTGATCCTCAACTAAAGCACACCTTTACATTCAGATTTTCTTCTTTAAAGGATAACGTAAATCATGGTGCATAGACAAGGGGAAAAGACAAGAAAGCATAGTTGGTGTGAATTACTGGATGTTCTTTACATGTTCTTCGTGACAGCTGCCGGATACTCCTTTTTCTTTTTGCTTGTCAGGTAGACGCCAATGAAGACAAAAAGACCTCCCATGATTTGGACGATGGTAATGGTATGACCCAAAATCAGGCTAAGAATGGCGGTAAATACAGCAATCAGATTTAGATAAATTCCAGCCTGGCTAGCGTTGATATGACGAAGGGAAATATTCCAGAAAATAAAGGAACCGACAGACGGGAAGATTCCAATATGTTTTTCAGTTTTTTACCGATTATTGAATAGAAGGTCCAAACGAGAATCGCCAGGATCATCAATAAGTCGCCTTTATTGTAAGTGAGCTGGAAAATATCCAGAAGGTGCCCTTTTGTCAAGACCAATAAAACGCCGAATAAAGATATGATAAGTCCGAGTGCGTGGAGGGCTGAAATTTTCTCCTTTAACAGCAAAGCGGAAAAAAGCACAATTAAGGCAGGGTTCATGGAATTGACAAGAGCGGCATTCATGGAAGTTGTATAGGTCAAAGCCCAATAAAGGAAAAAATTATAACTGACGATTCCGAGCACCCCCATGACTAACAGCAATCTCCATTCTTTCCATACACTCTTCCAATTTGGCTTTTCGATCCATTGGGCTAAAGGAAACAATAAGAAAACGGCTATTAGCCATCGCGTAAATGTTAGTTGGATCGGGGAAAGTTCGGTCACAACGTATTTTCCGAAAATGTAATTACCGGCCCAAAACAAATTTGCCAAGATAAGAAATAAAAGAACAATGGATTTTTTCATCAGACTGCCTCTTCCTTAATTAATGGAATATTCACTAAATATATCAAAACAGGAGTACCTAAGCAATATAGCGAGCCTAGTAGTCAATTTTTTTTCAAGGATGAACCAAAGAGCAGGATAAATAGAAAAAGGCCGTTCAACATGAGCTGAACAGCCTTTTTTCACATCTATGTTAAGCGAAAATGGCACTGATTTCGGCGATTTCATCCATGGTTAAATCGACATCCAATGCTTGTAAGTTGCGTGTGACCTGATCTGGCTTTTTCGCCCCAGGAATCAGTACATCTATCGAGTGCCGAGTTAAATACCAAGCTAGTACGACATCGGCGACATCGGTATGCTTCCTGTTGGCAATCGCCCGGACTTCTTCCACTTTTTGCAGGTTGCTTACAAAGGCTTGTCCTTGGAAAAGCGGACTTTTGGCCCGGCCGTCCTCGAATGTTGATTCCTGATTATATTTGCCGCCGAGCAGACCGGAAGCAAGGGGGAAATAAGGTATGAAGGAAATATTATTTTCGGCTGTATATGGCAGCAGGTCTTGTTCTGCCTCCCGTTTGAATAGATTGTACTCGGATTGCAACACATCGACATAGCCGTCTTTATTCGCTTCCTTCAATTGTTCGAACGAAAAATTCGAGACGCCGATCGACTTGATCTTGCCTGCATCCTTCAATTCCTTTAAGGCACCTACCGCTTCATCTTTAGGGGTATCCTCATCAGGGAAATGGATATAGAATAAGTCGATGTAGTCCGTTTGGAGCCTTTTTAGACTCGATTCCACAGCATTTTTCAGAAAAGCCGGAGAGTTATCAAAGACGATGTTGCCATCGGCAAATTTATGTGCCCCTTTAGTGGCAAGGACTATCTCCTCGCGTTTGTGACTCTCTTTAAGGATTTCACCGATAAGTTCTTCTGAACGCTCAGGACCGTAAATGTAAGCTGTATCCCAAAAGTTGATCCCCTCTTCCAATGCCGTTCTCAAAACATCCCTTCCTGTATCCTCACTTAGATTAGGGAAAAGGTTATGTCCGCCAATTGCATTCGTGCCAAGGCCAATCGGATTTACATACAGATCTGTTTTACCAATACGGGTTTGCTTAGACATATTACTTATCATCTCCTTTGACCCCATCATAACAAAAAATGTGTGTCGATTTCCAAAATAAAGCAGTGCAGACGTGTACAAAAATAAGCAGATGACCCGTAAAATCACCTGCTTACTTCATTATTATAGTGTTTCGATTTCCAACTCTTCAGCTCGATCCGTTTGTCCAAATTGACTGAGAAGCAGGCCGAAGGCTGTACCTACGAGAGCAGGGATGATCCACTCCATGCCGTAGGCGGAAAGGGGAAGGACATCACTCAATGTTTGCACGGGTCCTAATTGTAAGCCGAAGGCATTCAGTCCGTCCATCAAGGCGAAGACTCCTGTGAAAATCATTGCACTGCGATAAACCTTCTTCGGGTTTTTGAAATGGCGGCTGAAGAATGTCAGGACAATCAGGACGATCGTTAACGGATAAGCCATCACAAGGAATGGTACAGATACTTTCAAAATTTGATTCAGACCCATATTTGAAAGAATGAAACCAATGATTGTTACAATGAGAATGACGGTTTTATAGTACAGCTTGGGGAAAAGTTTCGAGAAATACTGTCCGCAAGCAGTAGTCAACCCGACGACGGTGGTGAAGCATGCTAAAGTGAAAATGATTCCTAGAAGGACCTTCCCGCCAGTTCCAAGTAAAAGGGTGGATGCGACAGTTAGGATATCCGTTCCGTTTTCGAATGACCCATCGGCTGCCATGCGTGCTCCCATTACACCTAAGGAGATATAAACTAAAGAAAGCAAAACACCAGCGATGAGACCCGCTTTTACTGTATATCTCGTCAATTGTTTTCGTTCGGAAATCCCCCTTTGCTGGATTGAGGTCAGGATGACGATTCCAAAAGCCAAGGCAGCTAGTGCATCCATCGTGTTGTAACCTTCAATGAATCCTTTCGAAAATGCCCCGGCAGCATATGCTTCGGTTGGAGCTTGGAATGGAGCATCAAGCTTTACGAACCCAACGACACAGAGAATGACCATGGAAAGAAGTAGAACTGGTGTAATCCAGCGTCCCATGAAGGTTTCCATTTTTTCCGGATTCAATGAAATGGCATAAACGATGATGAAAAATATGGTTGTGAAAATGAATAGGAATAGTGATTGATTCATTGAGTTGCCAAAATACGGCTTGAAGCCCATTTCATAGGCAACATTCGCATTTCTTGGAATGGCCAGAAAAGGCCCGATGCTTAAATAGATGACTACCATGAACAACGTACTGAATAGTGGATGTACACGGGCCCCGATGGTTTGTGCCCCGCCTTTAACAAGTGAGACTGCAAGAAGCACCAAAATTGGCAGGCCGACTCCGGTTACAACAAAACCGGCAATGGCTGGCCAGAAGGAGGTTCCAGAGGATGCACCCAAAAATGGAGGGAATATGAGATTCCCCGCTCCGAAGAACATTGAGAAAAGCATAAGGCCGATAAATAATGTGTCTGTTTTTTTCATGGTGAATTCTCCTTTTTTTTAAAATGATAACTCTCGCCGACTGGCCTGAAAAAGGCTGATTGAAGTGTTTTGTGCAAATAAAAAACTCGCCCCTGAAAATCAGGGACGAGCTTGTGCTCGCGTTACCACCCATATTCCGCGCTTCAAAAAAAGCTGCGGCACTCAGTCAACGTACGTTTTCATACGTGATCCATTGTAACGGCGGAAACCCGTCAAAGCCTACTGGATTTTCAGCTTTGCATCTCAGAGATGATTTTCGGATAGGCCTTGGACATCGACTTCCACCACATGTCGACTCTCTGTGGAACAGGGTTCTCATCTTACTCTTTCTCTTCATAGATTTTTTTAATATATAGATAATTTAGCAAATTCTGATTATGAAGTCAATATAATTTATCATTAATCCTTTTAAAGGAGCAGGAAATTAGTCCCTCGTTGGCGAAGCTTCCTATATCCAGAGGATATTTTCAAGAAGAATAGGATATTACTCCCTATTATCTTTCTAATCGCAACTATATTATAATAGAAGGCAGAACACTAAAGGAGACAACAGTATGTCTGAAAATAAAAAATTAAGCCTGGCCGATGCAGTCAAACAAAAACTGGCTCAAAAGCAAGCAGGATCAAGTAAAGATAAACTGGAAACAGGCGTTGTGAAGAAAACGAAACAGCTTAAAAGCCAGTTGACCAAAAAGCCGAATAACCAACGTAAGCGTACAGGGGTATAATCCTAATTTGTCAAAGGACAACGACTGTTCAGAGCTTATCAGAGAGCAGTTACCTTTTATGAATGAGGGTACTGCTTTTTTATATGAATGGAAAAATGGGGATTTAGTAATGGACGGGGCAGGGGGATTTTGCTTTAGTGCCAGGCTTCTGGTAATTTGGAGGTATAAAGAATGATTCGCCCACCTCTATCTGGTATGTGGTAAAACGAGAAAAAACATTTTTTCTCGAATATGGAAATGACATTTCTATATCGTTTTATTAAAAACATTACAGTTCCATTTGTTTCTGTTTTAAAATTGTAAGAGTGGTGACATGTTGTTACCATATTGTTTTGCTAAAATAATATTTTAAGGTTTTGTAAATGATTTTTTAACTAAAGGAACCTATAGATTGAAGTTAGGTCTACTAGAAGGCTTATGGAATCAGTGATTTTCCTTTAATTGAAAATATGAAATATATCGGGGGAATAAAGATGGACGAACGGCTGATCGGAAAAAAATACTATGAAACGATGGTTGAGGATACAAGGAAGCACCCGATTCAAACTTTGGGTGAAATGTTTCTCGTGGAACAAAAAAAGGAAATAGCGGATTTAACCGCCATTCGATTTGCTCAAGGAGAAGTATATTTTCAGCATCATGACTATGAAGCAGCCATTTTTAAATGGGAGAACATAGAAGGTGAACTTGGTCCATGGGCGAAGAAAAACATCGCTGATGCTTATTTTGAATTGGAAATGTACTCAACCGCAGAGGATATCTATAAATCCGTCGATACGGATGAAGCGGTCTTGAAAACAGAGGTTCTTTTGCAACTTTTTTCCCTGTACATAGTGGAATCGAGAAATGACCTAGCTTCCAAAGTCGTGAAAGAAGCAGTCGAGTTTCAACCGGATTACCCGAATGTCACGGAAATCGCACGTGCCTTTTTTGAAGAACAAAAGGATTGGAACAGTGCGGTGGTATTAGCGGCTAATGAAAGTATCCGTACAGAATCAATGGGCTGGTTCGATGTGCTGAAGACGTATATCCAGCAGGGGGTTGCCCAATCGATGGATCCGGATTATTTTTCAACTGTCCTTGGTTCGCTATACACACTTGACCAGGAACGTTTCGAAAAAGTGACGGTTGCCCTTTGGAAAAATTATAAATATACGGATTCTTATTTCGAATGGCTAAGAGTGATTAATAATTTGATAGATACCATCGAATTGAACCATGCTGATGTATGGGATGAGCTTTCCGTCTATTACAGGGATGCATATGCAGGTCTTTTAGAAGGAACGCACCTAATCAAAGATTTAAGTCCTGTCGTGCCAAGGTTACTGGAAAACTGGCTTAAAATCGCAGATGGGGAGCTCTCGTTGTTTGCGGCGGCATCCGCGTTGTCCTGGAATGAAATCTTCCCGGATACGATCAATGCGCTGGTCATTCAGGATGCAGAAAGCCTGTTGGTGAAATCGCCTAAATTAGGAGGCGGACTTGAAGCGGGAGAGAAACTGTTCAATTCCATTATCCAGTGGGCTGAAGATAATGATCTAAAGGTTGGCAATAAGCTTAAATGGATGGTCGAGGGGCTTAAGAATACCGAAAATTTCAATCTTCTTCTTGTAGGAAGTACAGGAAATGGCAAGACATCCTTCATTCAGTCAATTGTTGGCGAGAGCATTGCTGCTGAAGATCATTCATCCTTAGTCAGTGTCAAAGACGGGGATGATTTGGAAATCCTTGAAATTACCGATACAGATAGAAAGGTTGTCATGGAGCTAGCTGAATTGGATGAAACACGCCGCCAGCGCGGGACTATTGTTGATGTGACAATCATAAGTGACTACCTAAGAAATAATGGTCTGCGATTATTGGATACACCGGGGTTCAATGGGGAAAAAAGCGTGGAATCCGATTTCCAAGGGTATTTACATGGCAGTGATGGACTGATGTTCGTCCTGGACGCCCGGGCGCCTTTCACCGGCAGCGAACGGGATCTGTTATTGGAAATTCAAATGATGGCTCCGAAACTGCCGATTCATTTCTTATTAAATAAAATGGATACGATATACAGTGATCAGGTCGCAGTCCGGATGGAAGACGAAACATGGGATAAAGTGAATGCATATTTCCCGAATGCGAAAGTATTCGCTTTCTCCAAACTTTATGATAGCAAGCAACAATTGAAGGACCTTTCAGCCTTCCTTCAATCGAATTACCAAGATGAGAATTGGAAGGAAAGAAGATCTGAGAAAATCCTTGCATTCATTCGTAAAACTTTATCTTATCTGTTAGAAAAACGGGCAGCCAATGAGCGGAAATGCGAGCATTCCATCTCTTGGAATGAACAGATGGAAGTCAAACTGAATGGGGCGGTCAATCAACTGGCTGATTTGGAAAAAGAAAAAAGTGAAAATATCATAAGGTCGTATCGTCTGCTTAAGGATGAAGTGAAAAATCAGCTTTCTACTAAAATTCCTGAATTACTGAAGGATTGTTCTAAATCATTAACGGAAAGCAGTGATTTCAGCCAAGTCCATGTACAGTTAAACGAAGAAATGAATGAGCGGATTCAAAACTTCATTTCTGATAAGATCATGCCTCAATATTATCGTTCTCTACAAGACTGGATTGCCAGTTCCCAAATGGAGTTCTCACAAAGCCAGCAGTTTATGGATGAGATGAGTGCCGGATTCAATGAATTATACAAAGAAGAACGGATTACGCTTGCAGGTGACTTCAGAGTATTGGATGACTGGCGCCGTGATGCCGATCGGATGACAAGCAGTATCCGCATCGAAAACGTTAATATCCTTTTGCGCAGGACTCCATCACAATTGCTGCTTAAAGGAGCAGGGAAGCTGTTTGGGGCGATACCGCAAAATAAAGCCAATATGTACAATCGTTATAAGAAATATCTGGAAAGTGAAGACTACCTGGATGTTGCAGAAATGATCACGGAACGTTTCCTTACCCAATTTGGATTGTTTGAAAAATCTTTGGATCGGGACATCTCACTTTTCTATCGCAGTTCATTTGCCTTACTTCAAAAAACGATTGAACAAACGCAGACCGAGATAAAAGACTACCAGGCTGCATTGGAACATATGAAAGAAAATCCGGAAGTTTACCGTGACCCAATCACTTTGTTCGAAGTGAAATTAAGGCAGTTGGAGAGGCTTGAAAAAATCGAGAAAAAGCGTCTAGCCCAACTTCAAAGAAAATAAAAAATATCAGGGAACATTTCAAATATTCAAAAATCTATTGACTTTATGACTATATCCCTATAAAGTGATAATTACGAAAACGTAACACAATATATCTCTTATCAAGAGTGGCGGAGGGACTGGCCCTAAGATGCCCAGCAACCGTTCCATTAGGAATTGGTGCTAAATCCTGCAAAACAGAAATGTTTTGACAGATAAGAGAGGGACAAGTCTGCAAAACAGCTGATTAAACCTCTCTATATTAGAGAGGTTTTTATTTTGGGATTTACACCAACTAAACTGATAAGACTAAATTGAAAATATGGAGGGAAAACAAGATGAGAAGGTCTATTAAAGGAATATTCATTTCAGCCATCGCTTCGGCTTTGCTTTTAACGGGGTGCTCCACTGGGCAGAGTTCCACAGAATCGAAGAAAGAAGAAAAAGTATCATTTGAAAATGTACCGGAAAGATTTGCAGATGGGGATGGAGCCAAGATCAAAGTGATCCGTAAAATTGGCGGTGATGATCATACGGCCCAATACCTGGCGGGGGCGAAGGAAGAAGGAGAAGCACTGGGATTTCAAGTGGATACATATACAGCCAATGGTGATACGGCTAAATTTCATGATGCGATAGCGCAGGCTTTGGAGGAAGATTACGATGGGTATATCATTTCCCATGGTGATGATGCAGCAACTGTGAATGACGTTCAAAAGTTGGTTGATTCAGGTAAAAGCGTTGTCACGTTCGATTCAATAGGCGAACTATCTAAAATTGATGGCGTGACATTAACTTCACAGGATGATGAAGCGTTGGCAACATTGGCTTTTGATAAACTGTTAAAAGAGCAGAAAGGTGAAGCGGCAATTGCCTATCTTTGGGTGGATGGTTTCCCACCAATGGTAAGAAGAAATGCAGTCTATCAGGAAAAACTAAAAGAAAATCCTGGGATTAAAGAAGTCGAAAGATTCGGGGTGGCATCTGCTGATACTTCGGTTCAGACACAAAATGCTGTAGCCGCAATGCTGAATAAATACCCTAAAGGTAAATTGGATGCCATTTTCGCAACATGGGATGCCTTTGCCATCGGTGCAGCCCGGGCGATTAAAGAAGCGGGCCGCGATGAAGTGAAGATATATGGTATTGATGTATCTAACGCAGATCTCCAGGAAATCCAATCGGCTGATAGCTCATGGTCCTACACGGCAGCGGTCGATCCCAAGCTGATCGGTGCAGTGAATATGAGGATATTGGCTAAAAAATTAGCGGGCGAAGATACTCCGCAAACCTATGACTTAGAGGCTTCACTTATTTCACAAAAGCAAGTCCAAGCTTCAAAAGAAGCGGTAAACATGGCAAATCTGTCTGGTATTGTCGATGGCTGGGGTGAATCTACGGAATTTGAAGAAGATTGGATGAAAGTTTTGAAAGATCATTATAAAAAGTAAAAAGAGACACTCTCTTTCAAGTAGAAGGGAGTGTCTGTTCAATAAGGGGGAATGGACATGGGCACGAAACTAGAAATGAAGAGGATTTCGATTGAATTTCCAGGGGTGAAGGCGCTGAGTGAAGTTGGTTTTTCCGTACAATCAGGGACAGCCCACGCATTGGTCGGTGCAAACGGAGCAGGAAAATCGACGTTAATGAAAGTTTTATCGGGAGCCCATGTTCATTATTCAGGTGACATTTTCATTGATGGGATGAGGCAGGATATCCGCTCGCCAAAAGCGGCTCAGGAACAAGGCATTCAAATTGTTTATCAGGAAGTGGATACAGCCCTCATCCCTTACTTAACGGTTGGCGAAAATGTAATGTTGAACGATATGGTCCAAAACATGGAAAAAAAACAGAGGATCCAATGGAAAGAGCTGCACAAACGAGCCTCTTATATTCTTGAAGATATGAAAATTCGTGTCCCTTCGAAAAAGCTGGTAAGAGATCTTACCTTGGCTGAAAAACAGATGGTCCTGATAGCAAGGGCCGTTTCGACAGATTGCAAATTCCTGATTCTCGATGAGCCAACTGCTCCGTTAAGTCATACGGAGACGACAGAACTTTTTCGAATTGTAAATGAATTAAAGCAAAAAGGCGTTGGAATCATTTTCATTTCACATCGTCTGCCTGAGATTTTTGAAATCTGTGAGGAAATTACAATCATGAGAAATGGGGAGCGTGTCACTTGTCGAAAGAAGGAGGACATGACCCGTAACGAAGTGGTAGAGAATATGCTCGGTAAAACCATGGATGACCAATTTCCAGAAGTGAATGCTTCGATCGGAGACGTCATTCTGGAAGTGAGCGGATTGTCAGATGCCGAGAAAGTCAAGAATGTCAATCTGAATGTTAAAGCAGGCGAGATAATCGGCTTGGCAGGGTTAGTCGGAGCGGGAAAAACGGAGCTCTGTAAAACCCTTTTCGGTCATACTTCGATTACAGCGGGGGAAGTGGTCCTGAATGGTCGTAAGCTTTCTTTGAAATCACCGCACGAAGCAGTAAAAAGCGGTCTGGCACTTGTACCTGAGGAACGCAGGAAAGAAGGGGTCCTCGTTCAGGAATCAGTCTCGGCGAACTTGACTGCAGCCAGCCTCGGCAAATTCTGCAAGACGTTCAGTTTCGTGGATCGTAAGGCGGAAAAGGAAAAGGCGAAGGAAATGATCTCAAGTCTCGGCATTAAAACTCCTTCAGGGGAAGTAAATGTCGAAAACCTTTCAGGTGGTAACCAGCAAAAAGTTGCCATCGGAAAATGGCTTATGGCCGATGCGGATGTATACATATTCGATGAACCAACGAAAGGGGTCGATGTTGGAGCCAAGAAGGATATATTCGAATTGATTGCAAAGCTTGCAAGGAATGGGAAAGCGGTCATTTATGCATCATCCGAGCTTTCCGAAATCATGGGCATTACCAACCGGACATATGTGTTATATGACGGGAGCACTGTCATCGAATTAGAAACTAGCAAAACGAATGAAGAAGAACTACTATTCTATTCAACAGGAGGAAAATAGGATGAGCATACCCATTCCTGTTACACAGACAGCGAAAGCGAAAAAAAGGCCGGAACTTTTCGACTTTTTCTATAAATACGGCACAATATTGACGATTATCATTCTGATTGGAATTTTTGCCGTGTCCAATCCAGCTTTCATTCAAACGAATAATTTGATCAACATCCTGCGTTCCATTTCAATCGTGACCATCATTGCGATCGGCATTACGATATCGCTGACCGTGGATGGCTTCGACCTTTCCGTAGGATCCGTTGCATCATTGGCCAATGCCATCGTCATATCAATGTTCGTCTGGTTTTCGCAGGATACATTAATCGCCATATTAGCTGCGATCGGCGCCTCACTTGTCGTAGGGGCCTTGAATTCCTTCATGATCGTTAAATTGAGAATTCCCGACATGCTGATGACATTGGCTACCATGTTCATTATCCAGGGAATTGCCCTTACTTATACAAAAGGGGCAACGGTTTCACAAAATATGGTCATGCCCGACGGGACATTCGCAACAGGTCTGATCAGCCCATTTTTCGCCAAAATTGGCCAGGTACCATGGATAATCTTGATCATGGCAGTCATTGTGATTGCGACCCATATCTTTTTGACTTATACGAAGCATGGTCGTTATATGTACATTATTGGGGGGAATAAGGAGGCGGCGAGACTTTCCGGGATATCGGTCAATAAATACAAAATCCTTGCCTATCTGCTTTCAGCCCTATTAGCTGCAGTCGGGGGGATTGTTCTAGCTTCAAGAGTCATGACCTCGGAAATCAATTCAGGTTCTCCCTATTTAATGGATGCCGTTGCGGCAGCCTTCATTGGTTCCTCCGTTTTAGGAGCGGGAAAACCGAATGCATTTGGAACCTTTGTCGGTGCAGTCTTGATTGGAATCCTTCAAAACGGTTTGATCATGATGTCCGTTCCGTATTATGCGATGGATATCGTCAAAGGAACAGTGCTGGCCCTTGCGCTCGCGGTAACCTATTACAAACAAAAACACTAAAATGGTTTCGTCCCGTTAATCTACAGAAATCCTATAATTGTGAATTTTGAAGATTGATAAAAATCCTGTTGGAATGCAACAGGATTTTTTCCTTTTTAAGAAGGGGCGGTTCATGGAATTTTCGCATCTTCATCATTATACTTAAAAATAATGTACTTTTTTTTACGCTAAAATGGGGACAGGAGGACTTTTTGATCCCTCATTGTTGGGGTATAAACATTGAACACAGTTGTAAATTTTTACAGGGCCCTTATTTACCTTTTAATAACATTATAAATGATTACATATTGGGTGGATTCTGGCATTTACTTTATTTAATTTATTGGGATATTTGGTATATTATTTATTCGGAAAAGGATACGAATATTAATAAACTTCAATTGTTACCGTTACGGTTAGGAAATTAAAAGTGGTAATACCGGATTTCTCTTTAGATAACTGAGTTTGTAGACAAAAGGGGTTCACCCGTCACTTCCGCGTAACAGGATGTTCTGGCTACGATATACCTTACTATTTTGGAGCAGAATCTTCTTAATTATCAGTAGCGATCGTTCTTTGTCGTTCAGCTCTTTTTCTCTTATGGATTTAAAAGTGACCGGTAGTTGCATAAGATTTTTTTTACTTTATAATTAGTACCAGGTATTAATATCAGTTATAAAATTGATGCAATTCATAACACGAGGTGGCTATTTTATGTTCAAATCCAAAGCACGTATTACTGCGATAGGTTCTTATGTTCCAGAAAAAAGGTTAACAAATAAGGACTTAGAAAGAATGGTTGAAACCAATGATGAATGGATTGTTAAACGTACTGGTATTAAAGAGCGAAGAATTGCACATGAAGAAGAGTTTACTAGTGATATAAGTTATAAAGCTGTAAAGGATTTAATGGAACGGTATGATAAATCTGTCGAAGATGTCGATATGATTATTGTCTGTACATTTACACCTGATTTCAACACACCTAGTGTAGCTTCTTTAGTCCAAGCTAAGCTAGGTATTAAGAATACTGGAGCTATTGATTTAAACGCTGCTTGTGCAGGATTTACTTATGGGCTGCATGTAGCTAATGGATTAGTAACATCTGGTTTAAACAAGAAAGTTCTCGTTATTGGAGCTGATACTTTATCTAAAATTATGGACTATGAAGATCGAGCCACTTGTATTTTATTTGGAGATGGTGGAGGAGCAGTTCTTGTAGAATATGATGAAAAACAGCCAAGTTTTATTTCGTCACATTTATATTCGGAAGGAGAAGGCGGAAAATATTTATATAGTACAAACCTATCGACACGTATAAATGGTGAAGACTTGAATAATAGTGGTAACCTTGTCCAAAATGGACGTGAGGTTTATAAATGGGCTGTTACTACTGTTCCAAAAGGAATGCAAACTGTGATGAAAAATACAGATTTTCATTTGAATGATGTTGATTGGTTTGTTCCGCATAGTGCAAATTTAAGAATGATTGAGTCAATATGTAATAGAAGCAGTTTTCCAATTGAGCGTACATTATATAGCTTAGTGGAGTATGGAAATACTTCCTCAGCAACAATACCATTAGCTTTAGATCAAGGAGTAAGCGAAGGAAAGCTCAATCATGGTGAGAAAATCTTATTATATGGTTTCGGTGGTGGGTTAGCACAAGCAGGATTGCTTATCAATTGGACCCTATAACATTTTTCTCTGCTACTGGTCAGCTGCTTTGTCCTTATTGATATAAAGGTTCAGTTTAAGTTAACAAGGATACTAAAATAACAAAAGACACCGTACTAATAGGTATGGTGTCTTTGAATTATCTTAAGGGATTCCAAATCTCCAAATGGGCGGAAGTAGCAGTGATAAGTGAACAGTGCCAAAATATCATGGTTACTCCAATATTTAGTGGGAATGCTATTTACAGTAAATACCCCTGGAATTTGAGGAGGGAATTTTAACATGCTTGATGCTAAGACCATAGAAATCGTTCAGTCAACAGCACATGTTCTCAAGGAACATAGTAAACCAATAGGAAAGAGATTTTATGAATTACTATTTTCAAAAGTTCCTGATTTTTATAATCTTTTTAACCAAACGAACCAAAAAAGAGGAATTCAACAAGAGGCCTTGGGATATGCTGTCTATGCTGCAGGAGAACATATTACGAACCTTGAAGCGATAAAACCGGTAATTAAAAGAGTCACTGAGAAACATCGTGCCATAGGAGTCAAGCCTGAACAGTATCCGGTTGTAGGTGAAACGTTGCTTCAAGCTGTTAAAGATGTGTTGGGTGACGCAGCCACAGCTGAAATCATAGAGGCATGGGGAAAGGCCTATGGCTATATTGCAGATGCCTTTATTGATATTGAGAAAAACCTTTATGAGGAGACAGAACATCAGCCTGGTGGTTGGGAAGGATATCGAAGCTTCAATATCGATAAAAAGATAAAAGAAAGTGATGTGGTAACCTCCTTTTATCTAAAGCCTACAGACGGAAAACCCATTGCCTCCTATCATGCTGGGCAATATTTTTAACACTAAAGGCTGAAATTCCTGGCGAGAAATATACGCACATACGCCATTACAGTCTTTCGGATTCACCTGGTAAGGATTACTACCGAATTAGTGTTAAACGTGAAGATGCCCATGGGGTTGCTCCATCAGGAATTGTATCTAACTATTTACATAAACAGATGCAAGTTGGAGATACGCTGCAATTTTCTGCTCCTGCAGGTGACTTCGAACTGGATAACACCGATTTACCCGTTGTTCTGATTAGTGGGGGGATTGGAATTACACCTTTGCTTAGCATGTTAAATACCATTATAGAAAAGCAACCACACCGTCAGGTTACGTTTATCCATGCAACAAGCAATAGCCAAACACATGCTTTTAAAGATCATCTGCAACGAATAGTGAATGAACACCAACATATAAAATCATATGTAGTCTATGGTGAACCAACAGAAGCCGATCGAACCTCAGGACATTTTGATAAAGAAGGATACGTGGGTTAGACTTCCTGCAATCTATCGTTCCATCAAAGGAAGCTAATTTTTATTTCTGCGGACCTATTCCTTTTATGGAAGCAATCAACGACGCCCTGAATAATTGGAGTGTATCGAAAGACCATGTTCATTATGAAGTATTTAGTCCACTCGCTATTTTAGGAGAAAAATAAGTAAACTAAATAAAAAGGTTCTTTCATTGAAGTGAACAAAAAGTTAGGCACTTTATTTAATTATGCCTTTTAAATTTATCTTGAATCAATGATGTTGTAGTAATGGAAATATTATTCTAGTTCTTGTTGAGATGCTTCATGTCTTTTTTGTGCAATAGATTTTAGGTTTTTTTCCTTAATCGTATAAAGTAAAAAACTGCACCTCAAATTGTTAGTTGGTGACTAACGTTGGGTGCAGTTCATTTTAGGGTTCTCTGTTATCCGACACTTGAAATTAAGTTACTTAACATTTTTCTCGGAAGTGTCTGTATTCTCTATCGAACTATTCTCTTGTTTATTTATTGCATTTCCAGCGAGATTCAACT
Source organism: Brevibacillus sp. JNUCC-41 (assembly GCF_014844095.1). Classification (NCBI taxonomy): domain Bacteria; kingdom Bacillati; phylum Bacillota; class Bacilli; order Caryophanales; family Bacillaceae; genus Peribacillus; species Peribacillus sp. JNUCC41. The sequence continues at coordinate 2,363,844 of NZ_CP062163.1, forward strand.
TTTTTCTCATAGGGAAGTAATACAAGACAGCTGGTACAACTAAGCCAATAATCCAAGCGATATCTGCACCTTCAAAGGCCTTGGCTATAGGTCCTACATAGAATGATGTATTTATAAAAGGGATTTCCGCCAAGATTGATACAAGAAATGCCATACAGGTAATCCAATTTATTTTTCCATATTGACCGTTCACATCAAAAATATCTTTTACATTGTAACGGCCATGTCGCAGCAAATAATAATCAACAAGATTAATGGATGTCCAGGGAATTAAAAAATAACTAATGAAAAAGATGAAATTCAAGAAAAAGGATAGAAAATTACTCTGACCGAGTAAGCACAATACGGTTCCTGCAACTGTTACACAGAAAATCATTCCAATTCTAACTTTCGCTGTGACCTTTAATTTAAAAAACGGTTCAATTGTCGTTATCGTTGCCATGAAGGCCCCATATAGGTTAAAGACATTTATAGCAAGCTGTCCAAAGATGATTATAAAGAACATGATTAAAGCAAAATTTCCGAACAGGCTGGCCAAATTACCGCCAGAATGATCAAGGAAGTTAGGAATCGCTATGGTTAAGGTTGCGCCTAATGTCATCATCCAAATAGTCCCGATGACTGTGCCAGCGTAACTATACCAAAATGTATGGGCAGTGGGTGTGGTTATCGGTAGATAGCGAGAATAGTCCGCAACGTAGGGGGCATATGCCAATTGCCATGTAGCAACCATACTGACCGCCAACAAAAACACTGGTAAATCCAAATTTCCCATTGCCCAACTGCCTGCCGGAACTTGCAATTGGAAGACTATATATGTAGCTACAATATAAATACAGAGAGACGCCCAGGACAATAATTTTTGCATTTTATGAATTAGGTTATAGCCATAAATGGTGGCCACGAAACAAAGAACATTTAAAAGTATTATGCTCCAAGTTTGGTCGATCTTTGTTAAGCTGCTTAAGGTTTGCGCTGCAAGCAAACCGCTGCTGGCAAAGAAACCTAAATAGACAAACATAACGAGAAACAAGGGGAAAATGGCTCCGATTACACCAAATTGAGCCCGACTTTGGATCATTTGCGGAATTCCGAGCTGAGGTCCTTGAGCTGAATGGGAGGCCATGAAAATGGCGCCTAATAAGGTACCGACAATTATTGCACCCAGACTCCAAAATAAATTAAGACCTAATGTAATTGGCAATGCACCAGTCACAAGGGTGGTAATATGCATGTTTGCCCCAAACCAAATTGGAAATAAATCACGGGCCTTGCCGTAGCGTTCATCTGCCGGAATATATTCTATACTGCGAGTTTCAACTTTCATCAATTTACCCCCTATCAAAATCGTTATACTACCATGTACCATGCAAGCATATTTTATAGAATCACTATAATTGTAAGCGTATACAGATGTCAATATTTTCTGAAAAAATAATTTTTTAAGGGATTATCCTAAATGATCAGTTCATTCATCTAGTGAATTTCAATAAATCAGATTAATTTTCAGATTAATTATTAGATTGAATGTTTGAGATTATGAAACTCTTGTTTGAAAACTATGGAACAGTGTATCTACGAATAAAAAATATAATTTTGTATTTTTTTGAATTGACAGTCTATTTAACATGACCTATAATTGCACTTATCAAGAGCTTGCATGGTACATGGTACAAACTTTTAGAAGGAGGGGCTTTTCATTACAGCTATCTTAACGTTGGGGATTACGGCTCAGGTTACGAACGCCATACGCGAATCAATAGTAACTGGAGAATATGAACCAGGACAAAAATTATCGGAAACTGTTTTATCTGAATATTATAAAGTTAGCAGAACCCCTATTAGGGAAGCATTTAAACAGCTAGAAAGAGAAGGGTTAGTCGAGATCATTCCAAGAGTTGGAACGTGTGTGACCAAACCAACTGAAAAGGAACTAAATGAGTTATTTACTTTAAAGGAAGTAATGGAAGGGCTTGCAGCGGGTTTGCTTGCAGAAAGCGGGAGTGCTGAAGACATTAATAAACTTAAGCAAGCGGTGTCCGACATGGAGATTGCTATACAAACTTCGGATAAAAAGCTATATGTCGAGGCTAATGATGTTTTTCATTCAGTCATTCAAGAAGGCGCCAATAACTCTAAATTAAGTTACATGCTAAATTTGCTGCTCAATCAAATACCTTATAGACAATATGTCTTTTTAACCATTGAAGATCCGATTCGCCGTGAGAGATCACTAAAGGAACATCAGGCGGTCTTGATAGCCATAGAAAAAGGCAATCGGGAAGAAGCGGAGAAGGCAATGAGACAGCATGTAAAAGCAAGTGGAATGCAGCTTAAGATGGAAATAGCAAAAAAACTTGGTCAAAAAAAGTGATATGAGGGGGAATGAGTTTTATGAAATTTGGAATCTTTGCAAATCTTGCAGGACAGGGAAGACATGATGAGTATTATAAAGTGTTGGATGAAGCCCGTGAGCAAGCCATTTACTGTGATGAAAATGGTTATGATTCGATTTGGTATACCGAACACCACTTTGGTCATGAAGGAAATGAACTGATTTCTAACCCGATCTTAATGGGTGCCGATATTGCTGCACGTACAAAGAACATTCGAATTGGCCAAGCTGCCAATGTCGCCACTTTCTGGCATCCACTTCGTTTGGCGGAAGACATAGCAATGCTTGATCAGTTAAGCAAAGGTCGTGTGGAAGTAGGCCTGGCTCGTGGATTATACGGAAGGGAAGCGGCTAATCTAAACACTTTGGCGGATCCAGCAAATCAAGAACAAAACCGGGCACTGTTTGAAGAAACATTGGAAATTTTAAAAAAGGCTTGGTCAAACCGTTTCTTCTCACATCAAGGTGACATCTATCAATTTCCTCCTAAAGGGTTAAAGTGGAGTCACCCTATGAGTCCATCAACTTCGGAATTCATGGATATGGAAAAAGGCGAAATTGATAAAATTTCCCTTATGCCTAGACCTTATCAGCAATCACTTCCTCTGTGGCAAGTAATTGATTCACCGCGTTCTATTGAATTAGCTGCGGAGAACGATATACAAGGAATGTTTTGGATGCCTACCGTCAAAGAACTAAAAGGCCGTTTTGAACTGTATCGTGAAAGGGCTTCCAAATCCAAAGGCTATGAAGTTCCACTTGGTAAGGGTATTGCTTTAGTACGTGATGTATATGTAGCGGAAACCATGGAACAGGCTCGTCAAGATGCTGCCGAAGCAGTATTGAACAATTATCGCTGGATTTGTCACTGGAGGGGGCTAAGCAACCTTATGGATCCGGGCGAAACAGTAAAGGAAGGACAGGAATTGAACTATGAATTCTTACATCCAAGAAATTTATTGTTTGGTACACCTGACTATGTAGCAGAGAAAATTCAAGAATTGAAGGAAGAGCTGAATTTAGAAACATTACTGCTTTGGGTCAATCATAATGGTTTGCCACATGAAAAAATGATGAAAAGTTTAAAATTGTTCACGGAAGAAGTTATGCCAAAATTCACAGAAGCTAAAATGGGGGTAATGTAAATGTTAGATATTCGTAAAGTGTATACAGCTATTGAAGAAACACGTATTGAGGGCGGTAAAAAAGTAGAGAATCCCATCAAGATGATAATAACTATGGCGGTTATCAAAAATCCATGGGCTGGCAGAGGGTATGTTGATAATTTAAAACCGGAAATTGACGAATATGCACCGCAAATTGGCGAACTATTAGTTGCTGAACTATTTAAGCACATTGATTCGGCTGATGATGTCGAAGCATTCGGCAAGGCAGCTGTAGTGGGAGTGGATGGGGAAGTTGAACATGCATCAGCTTTTATCCATACTTTGAAATTCGGTAACAAATTCCGGGACGCTGTGAAAGGAACGAGTATCTTGAGCTTTACTAATAAGCGTGGTGGCGCTGGAACTGCGGTGCTCATACCGATGGTACATAAGACGGATGATTCTGAACGTTCTCATTTCATTACATTCGAAGCTTCTATACCTGATGCACCAAGGGCCGATGAGATTGTTGTTGCTATTGGGGTTTCTACAGGAGGACGTCCTCATCCAAGAACAGGAAACAGGCATCAAGATATGGTTGAAATGGGGCTGGTTTAATGCCAACTACATTGCATGGAAAAGATTCGCTTCATTATGAAGAGAAAGGGATTGGTCAATCGCTTATCTTTATTCATGGTGTTGGTCTTGATCTTACGATGTGGGAAGAACAAGTTGAAGATTTGTCGAAACATTTCCGTGTTATCACATATGACATGGTTGGGCACGGAGGATCTGAGCATCCTCCGGGTCCTTATTCCCTTTCACAGTTTGTTGAGCAGTTAGCAGAACTGATGAATCACCTACGAATTGAGAGAAGTCATATTATTGGTTTCTCCATGGGTGGGATGGTCGCTCAGGCATTTGCGTTAAAATATCCGGATAAAGTGAAAACGCTAACAATCATGAACGCAGTGGCCAATCGGACGAAAGAACAGAGGAAAGCCGTTTTAAAAAGAGTGGAAGAAGTGAAAATAACGGGACCTTTGGCAACAATTGAACCAGCCATTAAACGTTGGTTTAATCCAGAATTCTTAAACTTGCAGGAAGAAACCGTCAGTAAGATTCGGAAAAGACTTCAGACAAACGACGCTGCTTCATATTTAGCTGCCTATACACTATTTGCAACAGCGGATGAAGATTTGTGGCCGCAGATTCACCAGATAAATATACCGACCCAAATTATAACGGGGGAGCATGATGTAGGTTCAAATCCCGAAATGGCGAGAAAAATGCAAGAAAAGATTGTGCATTCAGAACTAATGATAGTACCTAATATGAGGCATATGCTACCGATGGAAGGATCCAAAATAGTGAACGAAGCTATTAGGTCGTTTATTGAAAGGCAAAAGCAAAGGGGTGACTCGATGTGAAAGAGCTGAAGAAATATCAGATGTATATTAACGGAGAATGGGTAGAATCGTCAAGTGGTGAATATTTCGATAGTTATAACCCTGCAACTGAAGAAGCTTGGTGTCAAGTCGCAAAAGGGAATGCTGAAGATGTAAATCATGCCGTTCAATCTGCGCATAATGCATTCTTGCATTCAGGGTGGACTGATATGACATTCACAGAGCGGGGGCGCCTGGTTAGAAAGCTTGGAGAGCTGATTGCCATTCACTCTGAAGAGCTTGCGAAAGTCGAATCACTGGATAATGGGAAATTAATACGTGAAATGCGTGGTCAGGTAAAATATTTACCTGAGTTTTTCTATTACTATGCAGGGCTAGCAGATAAAATCCATGGTCAAACCTTACCTATTGATAAAAAAGATATGTTCGCTTTTACGTCCAAAGAGCCGCTGGGGGTAGTAGCCGCCATTACTCCTTGGAATTCCCCTCTTTATTTAACAACCTTGAAGCTTGCACCTGCACTTATAGCAGGAAATACTATAGTCATTAAACCTTCAGAAATGACTTCGGCATCTCTATTGGAGCTGGTGAAACTGGTTGAAGAAGCTGGTTTTCCACCTGGTGTAGTCAATGTCGTTACCGGCTTTGGAATGCCTGTAGGCGATACACTCACCTCACATCCTCTTGTAAGGCGTGTGGCCTTTACGGGAGGCTCGGAATCAGCACGGCATATAGTTCGTAATTCGGCTCAAAATTTTGCTCAAGTATCACTTGAACTTGGAGGGAAATCACCGAATATCGTGTTTGATGATGCTAATCCGGATAATGCCGCGATGGGAATCATAGCTGGTATATTTGGTGCTTCTGGACAAAGTTGTGTGGCTGGTTCACGTGCATTTTTACATGTCGACATTTACGATGAAGTGATGCAAAAACTCGTAGACCGTGTATCGAAAATTAAGATTGGTGATCCATTTCAAGATGATACAGAAATGGGACCGCTGGCAACGCAAGCCCAATTGGAGCGTGTCCAAAAATACGTAGCCATCGGGTTAGATGAAGGTGGAAAACTTGTTTGCGGAGGTAAAAAGCCTGAATACTTAGATAAAGGATGGTATTTTGAGCCCACTATTTTCGAGCATCACGATAACGATTCCCGCATTACTAAAGAAGAAATATTTGGACCTGTGTTAAGTGTTATCCCTTTTAAAGATGAAAAAGAGGTTATTCAATTAGCAAACAGTACTGATTACGGATTAGCGGCCGGAATTTGGGTAAGTGATATTGCAAAAGCCCATCGAGTCGCGAAAGCTATACGTGCTGGAATCGTTTGGGTTAATACCTATCGAAGTATTTCACCAATTGCTGCAATCGGCGGCTCTGGCCTAAGCGGTTATGGAAGAGAAGGCGGTTATGAAGCGATTCATGAATATATGCAAGATAAAGTGGTTTGGATCAATACATCATCTGAACCGATTCCTGACCCGTTCATAATGAGGTAGTGAAATTTGAAGGGTAGACGCCTTTTATCGATGTGTATTAATAAGGAGGAAAGTGAAATGAAATTACTGGGAATTTCAGGAACGATCATAGGAACAAAGACGAAAGTTGTTATTGAAAAGGTTTTAGAGGAAGTTAAGAATAACCATCCAGATATCGAGATAGAACTGCTTGATTTGAAAAAGTATGATGTTCAATTTTGTGATGGCCGTAATCCGTCAACATACACAGGAGATACGAAAAAAGTAATTGATATCGTTACCTCAGCAGACTTTTACATTATAGGAACACCAATATTCCAAGGGTCGATTACGGGTGCCCTTAAAAACTTATTTGATTTAATCCCCCCGAAGGAGTTTCGTAATAAAGTAATGGGGCTTGTGGCTACTGGCGGAACCTACCAGCATTATTTAGTCATTGAAAATCAGCTGAAACCTATTGCTAGTTATTTCCGGGCATTTGTTGCACCTGGCTCTGTTTATGCTCATAACGACCATTTCAATACACAAAACGAACTGGTTGATGAGGAAGTTTTGGAACGTATTTCAATGCTGAGTGAAGAAGTCGTTTTTATGCAAAAAGCATTGAAGAGCACTAAAAAACCAGAGCACCAATTAAGTTGATGGATAGTAGATTTACAAAATGAAAAAAAACTCCAGCTGATAAATCGTATTGGAATTGAGTACATTTCAATTAGCAGAGCTAAGTAGCAAGGAGGGGACAAATTGCTATTAGATGTAGAAGAGATAATAAACTTAACTGATTTATCCTTTATTAAAGTCTGTGATGAACAGTATGGGATAAATAGAGGGGTTTATAATACCATTGATGCTTGGTTTTATAAGCAAGGAATTAGTAATATTCTAGAAAGACGAAATAGCATATTATATTTTCTTGAATTTATTAAGCGAAGTTCCGGAAAAGAAAATACCGGCTGTAAATTCGGTCACGGTGGATTAACGACAAAATTAGAAGAATATTATTTTCCAAGAATGGAATCGACCGTTTCAAAAATTGCCTCTAATCTTTAAATGAATCACATACAAAGAGTGAAGGGTGGTTGAGAACATGACAATCATAGATAAAGTAGAAAAAAAACATTTACTAATTAAAGGGGAATGGGTGGAGGCCCAGGAGTATAGTCAACTTCGATCCCCTTTTTCAGGAGAAGTCATAGCTGAAATCCCCCTGGCTACAGACGAGGAAACCGACCAAGCTATCGAAGCGGCGCAAAAAGCTACAAAGGTGATGGCAAAAATGCCGGCCCACCAACGTGCGAAAATCCTTGAAACATTGGCCCAACTTCTTGAGGAGCGCGCAGATGAAGCCGCTCAGATCATATCTATTGAGTCAGCAAAGCCGGTTACAACAGCGAAGGGCGAGGTGGCGCGAACCATTGAAACGTACAAGTTTGCCGCTGAAGAAGCGAAACGAATTCATGGAGAAACGCTTACGCTGGATGCCGCCCAAGGGGGCGAAAACCGACTTGGTTACACTGTACGTGAACCGATTGGAGTGATTGGGGCCATAACACCTTTCAATTTCCCCATGAATCTAGTCGCTCATAAAGTAGGTCCTGCTATCGCCGCAGGAAATACAATTGTATTAAAGCCAGCAAGCCAAACGCCTCTATCCTCTTTATTCCTTGGGGAACTATTACAGGAAGCAGGATTGCCTGCAGGAGCATTAAATGTGGTCACAGGTGGAGGGAGAGTGGTTGGAGACAAGTTGGTCACAGATTCTAGAGTAAGCATGATTACTTTTACCGGTAGCCCAGGAGTTGGGATTGGCATCCGTAACAAAGCAGGATTGAAACGAGTGACGCTGGAGCTGGGATCCAATGCAGCTGTCATCATTGATAGTGGTGTGGATATCGATAAGATTATTTCTCGTTGTGTGACGGGGGCATTTTCAAACCAGGGACAAGTATGCATTTCTTTACAAAGGGTTTATGCTCATGAAGAAGTCTATGATCGTTTTGTTGAAAAGTTTATAGAAGCAACGAAACTATTAAACTTAGGTAATCCGCTTGATCCAGAAACGGATGTTTCCGCTTTGATCTCCCCAAATGATGTTGAAAGAACCCTCAATTGGATTGAGGAGGCGAAACAAGGTGGAGCCAAGATTGCAGCAGGTGGAATAGCGGAAGGCAATATCCTTCATCCGACGGTCATATTAGATGCTGATGCTTACTCAAAGGTATCTTGTCATGAAGTGTTCGCCCCAATCGTGTTGATTAACAAGGTCCAATCAGTAGAACAAGCAATTGATTTAGTGAATGATTCCAATTACGGCCTGCAAGCAGGGATTTATACGAACGATGTACGTACAGCACTGGATGCGGCAGAAAATTTACAAGTTGGTGGAGTCATGATCAACGACATTCCGACATTCCGTGTGGATAATATGCCGTACGGTGGAGTGAAGGAAAGTGGAACTGGCCGTGAAGGATTAAAATATGCAGTGGAAGAAATGACAGAAATGAAGCTGGTTGTCTGGAACCGAAATTAGGGAGTGGAAAAGCATGGCTTATTATGCAGCAATTTTACATATGATTGATGCTGAAAAAAATATAGAAGTGCGGCCACAGCATATCGAGTATTTAAACGAACTTGATCGTAAAGGGAAGGTTTTTGCACGAGGGCCTTTTGCAGATGGCTCAGGCGGCTTGGTTGTCTATATTGCAGACACATTAGAAGAAGCACTCTCATTAGCGGAAAATGATCCCCACGTTGTACATAAAGTTCGGAGACTGGAATTAAAAGAGTGGAACATTTAATAACGAAACGTTATTAGTGCGTGTCATTGCAATGAAATTATACCGGGAACTTGAGACAGTTCCTTCATTTATTGAGAGGGGTTGCCGAAGCAACCTCTTTTTTATGCATGTGCAGGTCAACTCCATAATGAAAAGATAAAGTTCTAACAAAAGTGAGTAACGATATTAATCAGCCCATACTATCCTTTGATAACTGCCAGTTGTATCGAATTTTTTAATGGTTATTGGCGGTGTAGGTTCAGACTATTTGAAAGGGAAATATGTAGATTGAAAGGAACCTGCGTATAAAACTGTCTAACGAATCACAAAACGGAATCTTTTTTCCTTATATTGGGGGAAGGGGAGGCTATTCGATTGAACTTGACCATAAAAGAACAGAACCTTTGAATTTCAGGTTCTGTTCCTATTTGTTATTTGAACTTTTGCACTTCTTCTTTTCCCTCGTATTTGTTATCTTTCAATATGCCGATTTCTTCAATATGGTTTCGTGCCGTTTCATCCCCTAATTTATAAATGAGGGAATAAAGTCTTTTCATGGCTGCATCGTATTTATCATTTGCCCGGTCATGGTGATAGAGAAGGTAGGGCACATGTGAACGGGCGTATGCCTCCAGGTCATCTGTCCGGTGTTCCTCCAGGCATTGTTTCAATTCTGCAAGTTCCTCATCAGTTGCGTGTATAGTGAAGCTCGGATTCTCTTCAAGTTTTTGTCCGAGTACGTCGCCGCTTACCAAATCGACATGGTATGTCTGTTTTTCCTGCATCATTCTGCACATCATCCTTTCAAGCGTTTATCTATTCTGTACCACTATTTGTAAAAAGTTAATCATGGACGTAAACATTTCCTTAATGAAAAAGATAGGAAATAGAGGTATCGGTTTTCTTATCAAATGGTATAAGATGGATTCAAAGAACATTATGTAAAAGTGAGGAGTGACATAGTGAAGAGATCAATCATGGTTATTTTTTTTGTGATGATTGCTTCAGGCTGCGTAACAAGGAATTATGATTCCAATATGGATTTAGGAAAAGGTCAGTTGAATGAGGAAAATTATTTAGAAGCCCATGAGGCATTTGAATTAGCTTATAAAGAGGCGAAAACACCGGAAGCAAGGGAGTTAATGGATCTTTCAGGTTTTCTGGCAAGTGGGATGAAGAAATACGACGAACAGGATTTTGGTTCGGCCAAAAGCAATTTTGAAAAAGCAACCGCATATAAAGCAAAATACCGGGAAGGTAAACAAATGGTTTCAAAGGCGGTGGAAATGCACCCGCTATCAGACTCGGCCACAATCGAAACTGTAGAGGGGGATGACGAACCGGTAGAGGAAGCAACCGAGGACGGATCCAAAATAGAAGATAAGGCGGTAACGGACACGAAAGGTGAAGGAATCAAGGATTCGGTCAGTACATTAAGTAAATCGCAGGCGGAAAAGCTTGTGAAGGGTTATGTGGACATGGAAAATTTCCCTGATTTGCATATCGAATATGATCATGATTCCGAAAAGGGTGATTACATTTTTCATGTATTCGAGGTGGATGAACCTAGTCAGAAAAGTGGCCACAAAACCACTTGGGGCTGGTATGGCGTGAATAAGAAGACGAAAGAAGTTTATGAAGTCATGTAAGGAAAACTGAATGGTCGGATTGAAGGCCCTTGTTGAGGCCTTTTTTATTTTGTGGCGCGGCAAAGTACAGGATTCGATAAAAATTTAATGGTTTTTGTAAAAAGGTCGCCTCATTCTTTATTTTCTTAAGAATTTTTTAATATTTACTGTTTATGATGGAGCCAAGTAAAGGACAATTCTAGGAGGGATAAAGATGGAGAATTATAATGGTGATGAGCAAGTCAGAGTCAAGGCAGAACGGAAAAAGGGTAAATCTCTTTGGGTAACCAGTCTTGTTTCCGGAACGGTTGCTTCAATGGTTACATCGTCTGTATTTCTATTTGGCGGGGATTTTATAGATCAAGGGAAAAGTCCGGTGAATGAGTCAACCGAAACGGCAGGTGTACAGCAAACGGAAAGTGTTGAAAAGGATAAAAGTGTCACTGCGGAAAAGTTATCGACAAGTACGGATTCAAATGATAGGGCAAATATGGTCGAATCAGCATCCAAATCGATTGTAGGGGTCGTGAATTTACAGGAGATGCAAAACCAGAACCCGTACCAGCAGCAAAGCACGGAGAGCGAAACGGTTGAGAGCGGCACAGGCTCAGGGGTCATTTATAAAAAAGCTGATGGGAAAGCTTATATCATTACGAACAATCATGTTATTGAAGGAGCTAAGGAAGTCGAAATTTCATTGTATGATGGACAAAAGGCAACGGCAGCGGTTGTCGGCGCGGATGCTTTGACGGATTTAGCGGTTTTGACAATTGATGCTTCGAAAGCACCGGAGGGAATTAAATTCGGTAATTCTGATAGCATGCGTCCAGGTGAAGAAGTATTGGCAATTGGCAATCCACTTGGACTTGATTTTTCACGATCGGTTACACAAGGGATCGTCAGTGCGACAGGACGCTCCATTTCAGTCGATACTTCGGACGGGGAGTGGGAACTCGATGTCCTTCAAACAGATGCAGCGATCAACCCCGGCAATAGCGGCGGTGCATTGATCAACACTGCTGGGGAAGTGATCGGCATAAACAGCTTGAAGATTTCCGAAAACGGTGTGGAAGGCTTAGGGTTCGCCATACCGAGTAATGATGTGATTCCGATTGTTACGGAGTTGATTGAAAATGGGAAAATCACGCGCCCATATTTAGGAGTCAGCTTGGCTAGTATGGAAGAACTGCCGCAATATTACATTCAAAATGTTCCTGAAGCCGTTAAGTCCGGAGTAATGGTGACGAGTATAGAAGCAGGATCGGCTGCGGCGAATGGGGGGCTTAAGCAACAGGATATCATCGTTGAGATTGATGGAACGAAAATAAATACTGCCGCTGCATTAAGGAAGTACTTATATACAGATAAGAAAATCGGCGATAAGGTAAAGGTTAAAGTATATCGGGGTACTGAAGAGAAAACGGTAACGTTAACCTTGCAAAAACGATAGAAAGAGGTAGGGCCCCTGATTTTTCATCAGGGGCCTAAGTTTGTAGACAAAAGGGGTTCGGAATTAAAAAATCCGAACCCCATTTTCCCTTTGAATTTTAGGCGATTTTTGAAACTTACCATGTCCATTTGTCCATCTTCTTTACAATAAAAGCAGCGAAAGTAAGTATTCCCTGCATCGACAATTTTTTAAGTCCCTTTAATGTAATCCAACATATACCATACTTGTAACAATAAAGATTCAGGCTAAAAGTTTTTATCTAAAAGTTAAAACAAAGTTGATTGGAACGGACGGTGCGAGACTCTTGCGGGGAAAGCGAGCGCATGGAGTGGAAGAACGTTCAAATTGTCCAACCCCCTATTTAATAGTATACAAAAGGTTAATATAGGAAAAACAGATAGTGTATTTGCACTGTTTTACAGATTTTCCCTATAGTCTTGAATACCTAAAAGCGAATAGTGGCGCGTTCTATTTGTCAAGGTTTTCATTGTGTATATGTTAAAAAATAGAAAAGATTTGACAAATTTGTGAAATGTCATAAAATAGAAAGAAAGGGGATGAAATTATGGAAGCTAATCAGAAGATGTTAGATGCAGTGAAATGGGTATCGGGCACAGGTTGTGTAATCGGAATTATTATTTTTGCTTTAAGCTTCTTTGTAAGCGATTACAATAAGGATTATATATTTACCGCCGTTGGAATCGCCATCACACTAAGCGCAGCTGCAATTTTTCTAGTTGGTATATTTTTTGTCCTGACAGAAGAAATGGTAATGAAAACACATAAAGGTAAAAGAATTGTACCGGAAACGACTAAAATCATAAAAATGAAAACAAAGACTAACACTCAAACAAAAAGAAGTACAGAATTCAGTAACTAAAACGAGGAATATAGCATAATGAACTTGCATTCTATCATCAGATTTACTAACATGGTTGAACATAACCAGTTGTTCTTCTTTCTAAAGAATTTGAGTCAACATGATCCGAATGATTGAATGCGCTTTCATTTCGCAGGGAACGTGAATTAATTACCAGCTGGCTTTTTAATACAATACAATATACTGCACTCGTCATGTACAAAAAAATATTTCAAGTAATCCTTTGTATTTGAAATACTAACGATGTGCTTGGGTATTCAAACCAAACTGCCTGAACGCCAGGAAGTTTTCACTTTGCATTTTGAACTATATCCACGAGAAAAGGACACTTTTAAAAAGTCCTTTTTTTGTGGTTTTTTATGTGTTTTTCCCTGAAGATACAAAAGGGATGTCGTTGATTTTTGAGTAGTGAGCTTCCAAAATCCGGAGTTGATTGAACCACCAAATGTACTTTTTTGTAAAATGGTTTTGGTCCAGTCCGCTGGTATTGATTGATAAACAACTTGACTAGTTGTAACAAGTTTGACTGACCACTGAATTACTTCACCCACGCCTAATGTTAAACGGCTGTTTAGGAATACTGAAAGGGCAAAAAGTATTGCGAGGAGAAAAAACACAATTACATTTCACACTTGTTGTTTCCTTATATATATATAATATTGACCAGTGTTGGATCATAAGGGTATTGAAGCATGGAAAAAATATCGTGTACAAGGCGGCTACCATTAACCAGCTTCCATGGCCGAGTGAAAAAAATCCGCTATGAATCATGTTTTTCAACGAAAGATAACTAATTAGGATAGGTAATATAATTCATATTCTTTAGAAGTTTTGAGGCAATAAAAGCGGTGAATATAATGTGAAGATTTTATTTCATTATACTAGAGTAATATTAAACGGAAAGTGACCGGCATTATCTGCAATCCTGTACGGATAAGTGAATTATCCAAAGGTAATTTATTAAACAATTATTATATTTCATTTGCTGAAGATTTTCGAACATTTCTGTTCATTTACCATCTTCTTACTGCTCTTTATTGAACTTTATGTGACAGATGTCACTTTATATTGTCTTTTTTTACACTTGGGATTAATATTGGTATGTCGGGGTTTGTGAACATGGTAACACTTTGTCCGAATAATTACCAATTGGAATTTTATTATGTAAGAAAGGGGTAGTACTATGAAAATAAAATGGGCTCTATTAACTATACTTTTTACAATTGCCACTGTGCTAACCGGTTGCGATAACCCATTAATGGTCTTGGACCCTAAAGGGCCAGTAGCTGCAACACAAGCAGATGTTATTATGATTTCGATATGGACAATGTCCTTTGTCGTCCTTGTCGTTATGGTACTGTATATCGTCATGATAATGAAATATCGTGCTTCCAAACAGCGTGATGATTATGAACCACCTCATATTGAAGGAAGTAAGGTTCTTGAAATAATTTGGGTTGCAATCCCGATTTTGATCGTCGCTTTCCTATCCGTTGTTACTGTTAAAACAACAAATGAAGTTGAGGCAACACCTAAAGGGTACGGAGATCAAGAACCTTTAGTTATCTACGCTTCATCTTCCAACTGGAAATGGCATTTTAGTTATCCGGAAGAAGATATCGAAACGGTCAACTATCTGTTTATACCGACTAACCGACCAATTGAATTTAAACTTTACTCATTCGGTCCAATCTCAAGTTTCTGGATTCCACAACTTGGAGGACAAAAATACGCGATGTCGGACATGGTTAATACGTTGCACTTAGCAGCTGATGTACCAGGTGAATATATGGGTCGAAATTCAAACTTCAGTGGTTCAGGTTTTGCTCAGCAAACGTTCAACGTTAATGCATTGTCAGCAAAAGATTACGATAAGTGGGTAGATGAAATTAAAGCTACTGCTAAACCGATTACTGAGGAAAAATTCAATGAATTATTAAAACCTGGTCATGTGGGACAATCCACTTACACTGGAACTCACTTAGAGTTCTCACCAGCTCCTGAAGGGGAAAATGCTGGTCATGACCACGGATCTTCTGATACTGAAGAAAATGATTCCAAGGATTCACACGAGGAACATTCAGAACACAGCAACATGAATCATGATCACTAAGAATTAATTTCGTTCGATAAAACAACTAGGTTTACAAGATAAGGAATATTTTCCTGAAAGGAGTCACAAAAGTATGGATTACTTTGATCGATTTGCCGTACCTCATCCAAGTCCTGCGATTTATGCATCCATGGTTGCCATTGGTTTAACCATGATTGCGGTTGTTGCCGGAATTACCTATTTTAAAAAATGGGGTTACTTATGGCGTGAGTGGTTAACAACGGTTGACCATAAACGTATTGGTATCATGTACATCTTGTCAGCACTGCTTATGCTTTTCCGTGGTGGCGTCGATGCTCTTATGATGCGTGCTCAAACGGCTATTCCAGATAACGGTCTTTTGGATGGACAGCATTATAATGAGGTATTTACAACACACGGGGTCGTCATGATCCTGTTCATGGCTATGCCATTTATCATTGGGTTAATGAACATTGTTACACCATTACAAATTGGAGCGCGTGACGTAGCATTCCCACGTCTGAACGCAGTAAGCTTCTGGTTATTCTTCATGGGGGCAATGCTATTTAACATCTCTTTCGTAGTCGGTGGTTCTCCTGATGCAGGCTGGACATCTTACTTCCCGCTGGCAAGTAACGATTTCAGTGAATCAGTCGGTTCGAACTATTACGCGATTGCAATTCAAATCGCTGGTATTGGTACATTAATGACTGGTATCAACTTTATCGTAACCATCTTGAAAATGAGAGCACCTGGCATGAACTTAATGAAAATGCCAATGTTCACATGGTCTATCTTGATCACAAACTTCATCATCGTTTTCGCTTTCCCTGTATTGACAGTGGCACTTGCGTTGATGACAATGGATCGTCTATTCGGAACTCAATTCTTTACGATGGCCAATGGCGGTAGCGATATGCTTTGGGCGAACTTGTTCTGGGTTTGGGGACATCCTGAAGTTTATATAGTAATTCTTCCAGCTTTCGGTATTTACAGTGAAATCATTTCGACATTTGCACGTCGTAACCTGTACGGGTATAATTCGATGGTTATCTCCATGGTAGCTATTTCTACACTATCTTTCGTTGTATGGGCTCACCATTTCTATACAATGGGTCACGGTGCAATGGTTAATGGTATCTTCTCGGTTACCACGATGGCAATCGCCGTCCCGACCGGTGTTAAGATCTTCAACTGGTTGTTCACACTTTGGAAAGGTAAAATCGTATTTACCGTTCCAATGCTATACTCTTTAGCCTTCATTCCGATTTTCACGCTCGGTGGGGTAACAGGGGTAATGCTTGCCATGGCAAGTGCTGACTACCAATACCATAATACAATGTTCTTAGTAGCTCACTTCCACTACGTTTTAATCCCTGGTACTGTATTTGCCGTACTTGCCGGTTTTACGTACTGGTGGCCAAAAATGTTCGGTTTCATGTTGAGCGAAAAAATTGGGAAATGGTCGTTCTGGTTCATCACAATCGGCTTTAATGTAACATTCTTCCCGATGTTCATCACTGGTTTAGATGGGCAGGCACGTCGTATGTATACGTACTCTGAATCAACAGGATATGGTCCATTGAATATGCTCTCTTTCGTTGGAGCGATTGGTTTAGCAATAGGTTTTGCACTTATTGTGTACAATATCTATTGGAGTACTCGTTATGCATCAAGAAATATCTCAAACGATCCATGGGATGCACGTTCTCTAGAGTGGGCTACACATACACCAATCCCTGAATATAACTTTGCAATTGTACCAACAGTTGATTCTACAGAAGCATTCTGGGATTCAAAGAAAAAAGGCTTCAAATTATTTGGCGGTAAAGTAGAAAAGATTCATATGCCAAATAACAGTGGCGTGCCGTTTATCATGAGCTGTATCTTCTTCGTTTGGGGCTTTGCATTGGTATTCAGCATGTGGATCATTGCAATCATTGCAACGATCGGTATCTTTGCTTGTATGATTCACCGTTCATTCGAAAAAGATCACGGACGTTATATCTCTGTTGAAGAGATCGAAGAAACTGAAAATAAATTGCGAGGTGCTAAGTAATGAAAATAGATAACTCGCTGCCACTAGAATATAGCACGGAAGAAAATCGCTTAAAGATTTTTGGATTCTGGATTTTCCTAGGAGCAGAAATAGCTCTTTTCGCTACACTGTTCGCCACTTATTTTGTCTTAGTTGATGGTACTGGAAATGGTCCAACAGGGGAACATCTTTTTAAAGTCCCTACACTAATGTTTCAAACAATCTTTCTTTTAACTAGTAGTTTTACCATAGGTCTTGGAATCAATGCAATGAGACTTGGCAGGCAGAAAGCAACGATTGGTTTCTTCATTATCACCCTTATTCTTGGTTTAGGCTTCTTAGGAGTCGAAATTTATGAATTCGTGGAGTATGTACATGAAGGAGCAACGATTCAAACAAGTGCTTTCTTATCTAGTTTGTTCACATTACTAGGTACGCATGGAGCTCACGTTACACTTGGTTTATTCTGGGGAACCTTCATCGTCATGCAGATTAAAAAGCGCGGTATGACTCCACAGACAACAAACAAGGCTTTCATCTTTTCACTTTACTGGCATTTCTTGGACGTTGTCTGGATTTTCATCTTCAGTTTCGTCTACCTGAAAGGAATGATGTAATATGAAAGAATTATTCCCACGGGGCCAAGTTATGGGATTTGCCTTTTCGCTAGTCCTGACTTTGGTCGCACTATCAGTTATTGTGTTTGATCTCTCGCTTAAAATGGCTGTGATCATCCTACTTGTTACAGCTTTCATGCAAGCTGCACTTCAATTTGTTATGTTCATGCATGCAGGAGAGTCTGAAGATAAAGCTTCGATTTACACAAACGTTTATTACGGATTGTTCGTTGCATTGGTTACAATTTTCGGTACATTGCTAACAATGGTTTGGGGATATCAATAAATCCATTCCAGAAAAACTGGGCGTCTTGATGACGCCCGGTTTTTTTGTATTTAATTAATAATATATTGCTCTATCCACTTCATACTTTGAAGATGGGGATGAACCCATTGTGTTTAATATAACCATTTCGGAACATTATATGTATAAACGAAAAATTTTCCCTTTCGAAGCGCGGCCGTGCGTTCAAGTACAATGTTGTACAAAAGTAAAACGTTAATAGAACGTACACATTTTCAAAGAAAAACTGTCGGACCTTTTGATATAATAAGCGGTATAAGTATTTATAAACGCAGCGGAGATGATGAAATTGACATTGCCGGTCTTGATTTTGACCATTATCTTAAGTTTGTTAAAATTATTGGTTACCTGCCTTCCAACTGATGCAGTTAATTGGATTATCAACAAATTTAAAATACACTCAGAAATTAGTGACGAGAATGCGATCGTAACCTTTGACGGAAAACGTTTGGAAGGTGAAGAAAAAATTCAAGTCATTAATTATTTTAATAACGCTAGATTTTTGAAAAAAAATCATATATTCCCGGGTAACGAGCAATTGTTTTTACATCCAGAGAACAGTGGGATTCCATTGGTCATTGATACTAAAAGAAGCAAAAAGGATGTTAGGTTATTTGTATACATTTACAATGACCACGTCGATGTAGTTAAACAGTACAAGAAGAAAGTCATTTCTTATAGTCTGCTTTCAGATAACCTTCAAGAGCGTTCCGTGCCATTAATAAGTAAATTAGTTTAATAGAAAAAGACGGACTCTTTAAGGACCGTCTTAGACTTCCAGGCACTCGCTTTCCGCGGGCTGTCCTCGGCGCCTTTGCGCCTGCGGGGTCTCCCTTGGACTCGCTTTTCTAAGCAGGAGTCTCGTACCCTCCGTTCCAATTAACGTTATATAGAACCCTTTTTCTACAAACTGAGACTGGTTTTTAATGAATTTTTTAAAAAATCTAGTACACAAACTGACGTCTTAATTTTAGTTTCTTTTGGAAAATGCAATTAAAAGTGAGGGAATTGCTGTAAGAGGTTCTTTCATCGTGCATATGAAATTATTTAAATGGTAATAAAAAAGCAGGTATCTATTGCGATGCCTGCCTTTTTATGCTTTCCATTGTTTTTCAACTTGATGAAGCGCTTGTTGTAAAATTACTTCATGATCTGTATCCGGTTTAGTAAGGACGTTAGTTTGATAAGACTTTCCTTGAAAATCAACCGTTACCGTAACTTTTACCATTATGCATCTTTCCTTTCCTAATTCAGAATTAAATGGGGTGGTTGTACCTATTTCTTTAATACCCGTGACAGAGGATATTTCAAACATTTCAAAAGTAGTGAAACGTAAAGAATTAATATTCAAAATTATCTGATATTTTCGAGGGTGTGTCAACACTTTTTTTTGACCACCCTATTTCCCGGCATAATAAAAAAAACGGCCTGGCTTGTACTCATGGCTGCCAGGTCGTTTTTGTAAATGAACTATATTCATATTTTAGTCAAGATAATGCCGATTAATGCTGCAAGTACGCCGGCAACTTGATAGTTTTTTAGTTTTTCCTTGAATAAATAACATCCTGCGAAAACGACAACTAAACAGTTCAGGCTGACGACAGGGAAGATGATGCTTGCGATGCCAGTGTTCAACGCAAAGAAATAACATCCATAGCCTATAGTGCTTAAAAGGCCTACCAAGGAACCGATTTTGACTTCCTTTAGCTTGATTTTTTCCTTTTTAAAGGCCAGAGCCGAAAGAAGATAAAGAGTTCCCCCTCCATACATTGATACCAGGATATCAAGGGAATTTAAATGAAGACGTGTTGATGTCGTCATAAGAATGCCTAGCACACCAAAAGATAAAATGGATAATAATGTGTGCATCATCCAAGGGACATATTGATGGTTGCCTTTAGCATTAGGTGTATACTGAATGACTAATGTAGCGAGAAACATGCAGACGATTCCAGTCCACTGCAAAGTAGAAATATGTTCGTGAAAAATTAAAGCTGCACAGAGAATGGGGAATATTGCATTCGCTGCGATTAAAGGAGATGTCAAGCTTGCCGGTCCTTTTTCAAAGGCGCTTGCCATCTGGATATTACCATTAGCGTTCAGTACCCCAATGGCTCCACCAAGCATGATGGACAGCCAGTTAAACTGTAAACCATCCACAGATACTCCATAAGATATGGCCAAAATAAAAGCTGAAAAATAAAAGAAAAATTGGATATGTACTTTTGAGTAACCCTTTCCGCTACTCCATTTAAAAATGCTGTTATTGATTCCAAAACATAAACTCGTGATGAGGGCTGCAAAAATCCACATTGACGTAATCTCTTCCTTCATGTAGGATAAACTTCTTCTACATTTTAAGCTGAATACATGCAGGAATCAAACCAAATTTTAGAAGTATGATTGACAGATTAGATATTTTTTTCTATATTTACTAAGACAATTTTAAAATATTTCCCGATAAACGGGAGAGGTTCATAGCATCACCCTCTTAAAAAAACTATGGCTTTGATATTTTTCGCGAATCAACCATATCTTTGAGGAGATATGGTTTTTGTTATATAGAGGCCTATTTTATGAATCTCCCTGAAACGTGGGATTAGGAGGACTTTCAATGTCTGGAAGAAAAGAAGAAGAGTTAAAAAAAGATATCACACTGCTTGGGAATCAAGGAACAAAATATACATTCGACTATGCGCCTGAAATCCTTGAGTCATTCGATAACAAACATCCGAACCGGGATTATTTCGTCAAATTCAATTGCCCGGAATTCACTAGCTTATGTCCGATAACGGGCCAGCCGGACTTTGCGACCATTTACATCAGCTATATTCCAAGTGTAAAAATGGTGGAAAGCAAATCATTGAAACTTTATTTATTCAGCTTCCGCAATCACGGTGATTTCCATGAAGACTGCATGAACATCATCATGAATGATTTAATCGAATTGATGGATCCTAAATATATTGAAGTCTGGGGCAAGTTTACTCCTAGGGGCGGAATTTCCATCGACCCTTACACGAATTATGGGAAACCAGGTACGAAGTATGAGGAAATGGCGGATTACCGCTTGATGAACCATGACTTATATCCTGAAACCGTGGATAATCGCTAAAGAATAGGAGAGACAATGGGCAAATGCCCGTTGTCTTTTTTAGTTTTTTAGCTATTATCGATTAGTGGTCTTGTCGTTTTGTCCTTTTTGAAAATACAATTGTCCTTCAGTAACGGAATTTCCACTTGATTGTTTCGAGAAAAAGCGTAATAATAGGGAGAGTTAATTTTGACAGAATATTTACGAAAATAGGGGTTGTCGAGATGAAAGTTGCAAAGTTTGGTGGGAGTTCACTTGCGTCAGGTGAACAGTTGAGAAAGGTATTCGAAATTGTTGTTTCTGATCCAGAGAGGAAGATTGTAGTCGTTTCGGCTCCAGGGAAACGCAATTCCGATGATATAAAGGTGACGGATTTATTGATTGAAGCTGCGGAACAGCAGCTGCGCGGGGATAACGGAGAGCATTTGATAGAAGATGTCGTATCCCGCTATGCGAGCATTGCTGAAGAACTGGATATATCCGAGAGTGTCGTCACTGGGATCCGCGAAAATTTAATGGCGCTGTTGCATGCAGACCAAACTAACCCGAAGCGCTATTTGGATACTTTGAAGGCCAGTGGCGAGGATAATAATGCAAAGCTGGTCGCAGGTTATTTCCAAAGCCTTGGAGTTGAGGCGCAGTATATAAATCCGAAGAAGGCTGGCTTGATCGTAACGGATGAAGGTGGATTTACCAAGGTGCTGCCAGAATCTTATGATCGGTTATATGCTCTGCGTGATGAGCCTGGAATCGTAGTATTCCCAGGGTTCTTCGGTTATACGTTAGATGGTGATGTTTTAACCTTCTCAAGAAGCGGTTCCGATATTACGGGTTCGATTCTTGCGAATGGGGTCAAAGCTGATTTGTATGAGAACTTTACGGACGTGGATGCCGTTTATGCGGTGAATCCAAATGTGGTTTCCAATCCAAAGGGAATCCGGGAATTAACTTATCGTGAAATGCGTGAGCTTTCTTATGCAGGTTTCTCGGTATTTCATGATGAGGCGCTGATTCCAGCATTCCGAGCGGGAATACCTGTCCATATCCAAAATACGAACAATCCGTCGGCACAAGGGACCCGCATTGTAAGTACACGGGATAATACGAACGGGCCGGTTATAGGCATTGCAAGTGATAAAGGATTTTGCAGCATTTACATTAGCAAATATTTGATGAACAGGGAAGTTGGTTTTGGCCGGAAACTGCTGCACATCCTCGAAGATTATGGAGTTTCATATGAACATATTCCATCAGGCATCGATGATGTGACGCTTATTCTAAGACAGGACCAGATGAAGGGTGAAGCCGAGAAGAAAATCATTTCACGAATCAAGAAAGAGCTTCATGCTGATGAAGTGAATGTGGAGCATGATCTTGCCTTGATCATGGTTGTAGGGGAAGGAATGCGCCATAATGTCGGTACAACGGCAAGAGCGTCAAAAGCCTTGGCCGAAGCGAAGGTGAATATTGAGATGATCAATCAAGGCTCTTCGGAGGTAAGCATGATGTTCGGTGTGAAAGGGCATAACGAAGAGACGGCAATTCAGGCATTATATCACGAGTTCTTTTGAGAATAATAGTTCAAAGACCTCCTTTTAGAAGGGGGTTTTTGTGATTAATCATTTAGTCACTATACATACGCTGGATTTTTCATCGGGTTCTTTATGATAGTGACAATGACCGTTTGGGGGTAATCATTCCAAGCTAACAGACACGCTGTAGGGCTCAGGCTGTCTGTCTTAATTTAATGCCCATTTATCAAGTGGCTAAAGCAATTGGAGGAGAACGGAGTTGATGCTCTTGAAACGGATAAAAAGGGGGCTTCCAACCTCTAAATCATAAATGAAAGAGATGTCAATGGCAGCGTCAAGATTAAGAGCAAAATGATTCACTGGCACCAATTGATTTAAAATAATCAATTCGAGTTGATCTTGCTGAATAGCATCATGCTTAGAAGCATCCTTATCACCTCAAGTTTAATACTTCTATATAATAAAAAGAATGTAGGAATGAGTTCTATCTTTATATTAAACAAAGTTGATTGGAGTGTAAGGTTGCTAGGGGAGACACCTCAGGCGTAAGACGAGGTGGGCTCCCGGAATGCCCGCGGAAATCGAGAGCCCTACGTTACAAACAACCGTCAAATTGTAAAAGCCATAAAAAAACTGTAGACAAACTCGATTTACATCGAGAGTTTGTCTACAGTCTGAGCCTTCGATTGAGGATTGGTGGTTTTTCTTTTATATTAGTCCAAGATGGTCAGTATTTGATCGATCTCTTTCCTTGGACGTGGAGTGGGGATCATATCGGGATAGCCGACGTGAAGGCTGCCGACGATCTTCTCTCCTGGTTTCACGCCTAATGCTTCACGAAACTCCATGCTGTGTATCATGCCGTATGTTTCCCATATCATCCCGATTCCTTGTTCCCAGGCAAGCAGACTGAAATTCTGGATCAAGGCACTTGTGGCCGCATAATCTTCTTCACGTGTCATGGGATTCGGATTCTCTTCCATGATCACCGCGACAAACATCGGTACACCTATAAGTTTATTATATCCTCGCTGTCCGGCGGCTTTTTTCTTTTCAGGGTCCTTCTCTTTGCCTGACATGAATGCACTGGTTGCTTCCGCGAGTTTTAAACGGCTATCACCATGCACCACGACGAAGCGCCATGGTTGGGTCATTTTATGGTTCGGTGCCCATGTCGCAGTTTCCAATAATGATTGGATGGTATCAATAGGAACAGGAATGTCCTTAAATCGTTTGATGCTGCGCCGCTCTTTAATGATATCTTCTAGTTTCATGATCATCCTGCTCCTTTAAATCATATATGTAAGTTTAATAGTTTTAAAAAATAATCCCCGGCTGCCTAATATGCTTCCAACGTGAATAAATTACTTGAATAAAGAGGGGGCAATATTCCAGTGACTTGCATTCGCTAATGAGCATATAATTTTACTAGGCACAGAGAAGCCGGGGCGACATTGTAGCTATGTACAATATCAAAAGGGTACGATAAAAGAATATCGTAATTGCTTATCAAATTTCAGAGATTGATAATGAAATTGAAAATCATTATCAATTAGAATTTTCGCTTATTTCCTGTAATTTGTCAAGGGCATTTATTAAAAAAAATTCAACATATTTACCAATCCTTTATAATAGTTAAATTCTTTTAAAAAATCTGTATAAAAATGTATAATGAGAGGATGAAAAGATGCTATCTACATATGAAGAATCGAAGGGTGTCATAGATGAAAAATTTGTCTTCATTTCTTAAGCCATACTGGCTTTTGATCATTCTTGCTTTATCCTTAATGATTGTCGAGCTCGGGGTAGAGCTGTTACAGCCTCTATTTATAGCAAAAATAATTGATGATGGCATTTTGCAGAAAGATTTATCGGTGGTGATTAAATGGGGAAGTGTCATGGTTGGACTTTCCGTTTTTTCATTCCTTGGCGGGATCGTTAATTCCTTTACGGCATCACATGTAAGTCAAAGCTTTGGACATGATGTAAGGAAAAGTCTTTTTGGTAAAATACAGGCGTTCTCTTTTGCGAATTTGAATAATATCCCGACTTCCTCGTTGATAACAAGGATGACGAATGATGTGACCCAACTTCAAAATACGGTTTTTATGGGCTTGCGCATCATGGCAAGGGCGCCTTTGATCGTAATCGGCGGGGCGATAATGGCAATTACGGTCGATTTGAAGCTATCCCTAGTTTTGGTCATTTCAATTCCGGTTCTTGTCTTCTTCCTTAGATGGGTGATGAAAAGAGCGGCCAAGCTGTTTAAGCTCGTGCAGAATAAACTAGATAACGTCAATGGCGTCATGAGGGAAAACCTGATAGGCATGCGCTTGATCAAAGCTTTTCTTCGTAAGGAGCATGAGATCGGCCGATTTGACGATGCGAATGAAGAGTTAAAAAGAAAGACTATGGCTTCCCTTCGTTTAATTGAAACGACGATGCCTGTGTTGATGCTTGTCATGAATGTGGCGATTCTGATCATTCTCTGGCTTGGAAGCGAATTTATAACAACGGGAGATATACAGGTAGGGGAGGTTGTGGCGATCGTTAACTATGCCACGAGGATTGCGGCATCCCTTTCCGTTTTTTCATGGCTGATCATGGTCATTTCCCGTGCGAAGGCTTCAGCGGAACGTGTGACGGAAATATTCGAAACCCCGATAGACATTGATGAAGGCAAGGCGGAAAGCAAGAGTGGGGCCGTCAATGGGGGAGGCATCGAGTTTCTGGATGTATCTTTCCGCTATCCTGGAACCGAAACCCCGATTTTGAAAAACTTGAGCTTCTCCATCGATCCGGGAGAATCGCTTGCCATCATAGGAGCTACGGGATCTGGGAAAACATCACTGTTTCAGCTGATTCCAAGATTATACGAAGTTGAAAGCGGCTCCATTCGAATTGATGACCAGGATGTGAGAGATATTCCCTTGAATTCGCTGCGGAAAAGGATTGGCTATGTTCCGCAAGAGGCCCTGCTTTTTTCAGGAACCATAAAAAATAATGTCGCTTGGGGAAAAGAAGATGCCTCGATGGAGGAAATCGTGACAGCGGCCATGCATGCTCAGGTACATGAGACCGTAATGAAACTTCCGAAACAATATGAAACCCAGTTAGGGCAAAAAGGTGTGAATCTGTCCGGAGGGCAAAAACAGCGCTTATCGATAGCAAGGGCATTGGTGCGCAGACCAAAAATTCTCCTTCTGGATGATAGTACGAGCGCGCTGGATTTGAAAACGGAAAGTAAATTGCTTGCCGCTTTAAAGGAATATACATGCACAACGCTCATCATTACACAAAAAATCAGTACTGCCATGGAGGCGGACAACATATTGTTGTTGGAAAGCGGTCAAGTGCTTGCGCTGGGGAAACATCAGGATTTGATGCAAACAAGCGATCTTTATCGAAAAATCGTTCACTCACAGTTTGGGGAGGAGGGGATTTCTCTTGAGTCGAAGAATATCTCCCGATAAGGCAAGGACTAAACCGGTCAACTCCTGGAATACGATAAAAAGGATCATTCCCTACTTAGCAACGAATAAAAGCCTGCTATTTTGTGTCCTTTTCATGGTACTGATAAGCTCGGTTTTGGGATTGCTTGGCCCTTTTCTTGTTGGGATGGCCATTGATGATTATATTGTCACAAGAGATAGCGGGGGGCTGATCAGCCTTCTTTTCGGACTTCTTGGAGTCTATATATTCTATTCGCTGTCCATGTGGCTTCAGAATTATTGGATGATCGGAATCGCACAGGATACGGTTTATGCAATGCGCAATCAATTGTTCAAAAAGCTTCACCAGTTGTCCATCCCCTTTTTTGACCGGCGTCAGCATGGGGAATTGATGAGTAGGGTCACGAATGATATAGAAAATGTCAGTTCAACTTTGAATAGTTCTGTCATCCAGATTTTTTCCAGTGTGCTGACACTGGTCGGGACAATCGGAGTTATGCTGTATTTGAGCCCTTTATTAACTGTTCTAACATTATTAATCGTTCCTCTTATGTTCTTCGGTCTGAGGTGGATAACGAACCGGACGGGAAAGCTGTTTAAAGAACAGCAGAAGAATCTTGGAGAACTGAATGGGTTTATAGAAGAAACGATTTCCGGACAACGGATCGTAAAGGCCTTTTCACAGGAAGATAAAGTGATCCGTGATTTTGTCATCCGGAGTGAAAACCTAAAGAAAGCTGGGTTCCTATCACAATCATACTCGGGGCTGATTCCGAAATTGATGAATTTGCTGAATAACTTAAGCTTCACGGTAATAGCAGCTGTCGGGGGATTTTTGGCGCTGAGTGGCATAGGGACGGTTTCCATCGGGGTCATTGTCATTTTCACCGAGTATTCAAGGCAATTCACCCGTCCGCTCAATGATCTCGCTAACCAATTCAATACACTACTCTCGGCTGTTGCCGGTGCGGAGCGGGTTTTCACCATACTTGATGAAAAAGAAGAGGAAGTGGATGAGGAACAGGCCTCTGAACTTCGTGATGTCCGTGGTGAGGTGGAATTTAAGGGTGTTTCTTTTTCGTATAATGATGAGGAGCAAACGATATATGATGTTGATTTCCGTGCGGAAAAAGGGGAGACCATCGCGCTTGTAGGTCCCACTGGGGCAGGTAAGACTACGATCATTAATCTTCTAGCCCGTTTTTACGAGCCGAACAGCGGCCGGATATTGATTGATGGCCAGGATATCCAACAGGTGACGAGGTCTAGTCTCCGTAAGCATATGGGATTCGTTCTACAGGATTCATTTTTGTTTCAAGGTACGATTCGTGAAAATATCCGCTACGGCCGGCTGGATGCCGAAGATGAAGAAGTGGTGGATGCAGCCAAGCTTGCCAATGCCCATTCCTTTATCATGAAACTGCCGGATCGGTATGATACCATCCTGAATCAGGATGGCGGTGGAATAAGCCAGGGACAGCGCCAGCTATTATCGATTGCCAGGGCTATACTAGCCGATCCCGTCCTCTTGATTTTGGATGAAGCGACAAGTAGCATAGATACGATTACAGAGCTTAAAATCCAGGAGGCTTTACACCGTTTGATGGAGGGAAGGACAAGTTTTGTCATTGCCCACAGATTGAATACAATTCAGCAAAGTGACCAAATCCTTGTACTTGATGAAGGAAGGATCATTGAAAAGGGATCCCATGAAGAATTGTTGCGGCAGAGGGGTTTTTATTACGAACTGTTTCGCAGTTCATTAAGGGGAAACCAGATTGGATGAAGAAAGAATGTGTGCCGTCAGGGCGCACATTTTTTGTGTTGGTCCCCTTATTAGGACATTAAACCTGGGGGGAAATGTAGAGTTTTCACCAAAGGCGGTTTTATTAAGAGTGAAAACACCTTGGTGGGAACAGAGAGAATTATCGACAAAATAATGGAAAATACTTTACAAATTGACTAATTTGCTATTGCTAAAAAACCTTAAGGTAACATATAATTCAGAATATATATAAAATTCTTTAAATTTAATGGGTAAGAGGAGGAATAAAGCCCTAGCCCCTTATAAATGAAGTTTTTTATAGTTGCACACCAGTTCAAAATAGAGAGGAGATGGAAAGAAATGAAAGCGCTTAAGTCAGTCTTTCTTTGGGGGATCATATCTGCGTTGGGTGCGGTGAGTTTTGGTTTCGTCGCGCTAAACCGGGGGGAAAGCATCAATGCCATGTGGATTGTCACTGCAGCACTCTGTGTTTATTCAATTGCATACCGCTTTTATAGTAAATTCATTGCACGGAAAGTGTTTGAGCTAGATGACAATCGCCAGACTCCATCGGAAGCGAATAATGATGGGAAAGATTATGTTCCTACAAACAAATGGGTGTTGTTTGGCCACCATTTTGCAGCGATTGCCGGGGCTGGCCCTCTCGTTGGTCCCATCCTTGCAGCGCAGATGGGATATCTGCCAGGGACACTATGGCTTGTAGTCGGGGTTGTATTGGCTGGTGCCGTACAGGATTTCATCATTCTTTTTGGTTCGATGCGCCGTAACGGCAAATCATTGGGAGAGATGATCAAGGAGGAAATTGGACCGATTACAGGCTTGATAGCGATGATCGGAATTCTGGGTATCATGATTATTTTATTAGCGGTACTTGCCCTGGTTGTCGTAAAGGCGCTCGTGGGAAGTCCATGGGGGATGTTCACGATTGCCTCTACCATACCAATCGCTGTGCTTATGGGCATTTACATGCGCTATATAAGGCCTGGACGGGTTGGCGAAGGATCGATTATCGGAATCATACTATTGATGCTCGCGTTATATTTCGGTCGCTTTGTATCAGAGAGCGCAACCTTGGCGCCAATGTTCACTTTCAATGGGGAAACGATTGCCATCATGTTGATTGTATACGGATTCGTTGCCTCCGTTTTGCCTGTATGGATGTTATTGGCACCGCGTGATTACTTGAGTACATTCTTGAAAATCGGTACGATCATCGGACTTGCACTTGGAATCTTTATTGTCATGCCGAGCCTTGAAATGCCTGCCGTCACTCAATTCATCGATGGAACAGGACCTGTATTTTCCGGAAACTTATTCCCTTTCCTATTCATTACGATCGCTTGTGGGGCGGTATCAGGTTTCCATGCACTCGTTTCTTCAGGAACAACTCCTAAAATGATCGAACGCGAATCCCATTCACGTCCAATCGGATACGGGGCGATGCTGACTGAATCCTTTGTAGCCATCATGGCGATGATAGCAGCTTGTGTACTGACTCCTGGTATCTATTTTGCCATTAATAGCCCGGGTGCCGTTGTGGGAACGGAGCCAGCTCAAGTGGCCGCTACGATATCCGATTGGGGTTTCATTTTGACACCTGAGATGATTACCGGCCTTGCAGATGATGTTGGGGAAGAGACCATTATATCCCGCACTGGAGGAGCTCCAACCTTTGCTATCGGCATGGCCCATATCTTTTCGCAGGTGATTGGCGGAGCGTCCCTGATGGCGTTCTGGTATCATTTCGCGATCCTGTTCGAGGCATTGTTCATATTGACCACCATTGATGCTGGAACCAGGGTAGGGCGTTTTATGATACAGGATATAATCGGGACCTTTTACAAACCTTTTGCCGAAACGAATAAATGGCTGCCCAATATTATTGCTACTGCCATTTGTGTAATCGGCTGGGGGTACTTCCTTTATCAAGGGGTCATTGATCCTCTTGGCGGAATCAACACCCTTTGGCCATTGTTTGGAATTGCGAATCAAATGCTTTCCGCCATTGCGTTGCTGCTTGGGACGACGGTCCTTTTCAAAATGGGCAAAAAAGCGTACACATGGGTCACTCTTGTACCTACAACATTCTTGTTGATAGTGACCATGACGGCTGGGTGGCAAAAGCTGTTCCACGAAAACCCGGCTATTGGCTTTTTGGCACATAAGGATAAGTTTAAAGCGGCCTATGATAATGGGGAAATTCTTGCTCCGGCAGCTAACCTTACCGAGATGAAACGGGTTATCGTCAATGATTATGTGGATGCTGCCCTGTGTGCCATCTTCATGATCGTGGTGATCACGGTCTTGATTTCCGCAATTAGGTTATGGATAAAAGTCTTGAAGAATCAAAAAATAGATTTACATGAAACACCTTATGTATCAAGGACATCATAAGGGAGGGAAGGCAATGTTGAAAAGATTGATTAAAATTCTCAGCTACAGAAAACAATTCGTCAGTTTGCTGGTCGGCGTGCCGAGTTATGATACTTATGTGGCGCATATGAAAATGCATCATCCTGAAGATCCTGTGAAAACCAGGAAAGAATTTTTCTGTGAAGCCCAGGATGAGCGGTATAATGCAAAGGGTGGGAAAGTGTCTCGTTGCTGCTAACTGAATATCTTTTGAAGGGCCCTCAATAGAAGGGCCCTTTTTTTAATGGGTTTTTTAGAACGGGACATAAGTAGAGGGGGAAAAGTAATGGGAAGGGATTCGTGAAATTGGTGAAAATTATTTTCAAAACGAAAAAACCCATTTTCTTTTGATCCTTTATTCATAAGTGATGTTATATAACCTCACGCTTTTTAACGGAAAATAAAAATTTGGTTGAATTTTTAGAAAACTGAGTATATGATAAAAAATATAACATGTTAATGTTAATAAACATAACATATACAAAAAAAGGGGGAAAAAACAGTATGCAAATGGCGGATTCGGTATTCATGTTTTTGGCGACGATGATGGTTTGGCTAATGACACCAGGGATTGCACTATTTTATGGAGGGATGGTAAAGAGTAAAAATGTCCTGAATACTGCAATGCATAGTTACATGCCACTGGCTGTCATTTCGATTCTTTGGGTGCTGATTGGGTATTCATTATCATTTTCACCTGGTAATGCATTTCTAGGCGGTCTGGACTGGGTCGGCTTAAAGGATGTAGGCTTTGCACCTGGACCATACAGCGAAACAATTCCTCATAGTTTGTTCATGTTATTCCAAATGACTTTTGCCGTGTTAACAGTCTCGATCATTGCAGGTGGCATTGCCGAGCGGATGAAGTTTTCAGCATTCCTGATTTTTACGATCCTTTGGTCTTTATTAGTATACGCTCCTGTTGCACACTGGGTTTGGGGAGGCGGCTGGTTAGCGGAATTGGGTGCACTTGACTTTGCAGGAGGAAACGTCGTCCATATTTCTTCAGGGGTTGCGGGTCTGGTTTTGGCGGTCATGTTAGGTAAAAGAAAAGAGTCGGGTGATAGTGCACCACATAATCTTCCTTTAACTTTCCTTGGAGGTTCATTAATTTGGTTCGGGTGGTACGGCTTCAACGTCGGAAGTACATTGACAATCAATGAAGTGGCGATGAATGTATTCGTTAATACAGCAGTTGCAGCGGCGGCTGGTATCATTGGCTGGCTGATCGTTGAGTATATGGCTAATAAAAAGGCAACATTGCTGGGTGCGGTATCCGGAGCTATTTCAGGCTTGGTAGCCATTACACCTGCTTGTGGATTCGTAACCACTGCCTCTTCCATCATCATCGGTGTCGTCGGCGGTGCCGTATGTTTCTGGGGCGTATTCTTTCTGAAGAATAGAATGGGTTACGACGATGCACTTGATGCATTCGGATTACATGGGATCGGTGGGACATGGGGGGGCATCGCGACAGGTTTGTTCGCGACCACTTCCGTAAATGAAAGCGGGGCAAATGGTTTATTCTATGGTGACTTCAACTTGTTGTGGAAGCAGCTTGTAGCGATCGTCGCGACATATATTTTCGTTTCCGTGGTCACTTATATCGTTGCGAAAGTCATTAACCTTTTCGTGCCGTTGCGTGTCAGTGAAGAAGATGAGTCAATGGGGCTTGATCTTACACTTCATGGAGAAAAGGCTTATCACGAATCAATTTAAAGGGGGGGCTCATATGTCAGAGGTTTTAACGAAAATAGAAATCATTACACGTCCTATCAAGTTTGAACAATTCAAAGCGGAACTTGCAAAAATTGGGGTGAGCGGAATGACGGTTTCGGAAGTAAAAGGAACGGGTCTTCAGAAGAGTTATGTGGAAACATATAGAGGCAGAAATCGTGAAATGTCATTGCATGACAGGATGAAAATCGAAATCGTCGTGTGTGAGGTGCCAGTTCAGGATATTGTGGATGTAGCAAGGAAGTTCTTGAGTACCGGTAAGCCTGGTGACGGTAAAATCTTCATTTATGAATTGGCGAATGTTGTGAATATCCGGACCGGAAAAGAAGGTCATGATGCGTTAAAGAATGACATCTGATGCTGTGATTAATTCGGCCGAATATGCCGGATACAGTCGATTAAGGAAAGGGAGCTGAAAATGGGGAGACTGGTCCGAATTGTTAATGCGAAAAAACAGAAGATCGTTAATACGCTCATTTCAGAGGGTGTATATCAACCTGATGACCGATCCTTTTTATTGGAATTGCCATTGAAAAACTTAGAAGAGATATTATCCCTTCGAATAAAATCCTCGTTTCAAAATCCCCGTTTAAAAAAATAACCTTTCAGCCGTTATCCAATATGGGGAGAGCGGCTTCTTTTATGCGTTTGTTGCCAAATTCGGCTTTGGAGTATGAATGTTAGGTAAAAGGAAACTTTTTTCTAGAATCCCCCATGGAAATCGGGGAGCTTTCCAACTATAATGAATAAGGATATAAATTTAAATACGATTTTTTTGCTTTTTTTGACGTTATTCGCTTAGTTACTTCCATATTTCTTTATTTTACGAAAACCAAATTCAAAAAAATGTAAGTTTTCCAGAAAACGATGAATTATTTCATGAATGCCCTGTTTAATAAATAGGGAAATTATTAATATGTTCTTTTAAGAGGTGAAAGGAAATGGATCAATTTACGGTCGAATCCGTTTTGAATATCATCAGGGAGTTTGTACCGAAGGATGCTTCAATTTCTGTGGCTGATTCTGAAAAATACATTTATTATCAACCGAGCAAACAAGTTGACTTAAGAATAAAACCGGGTGATTTAATCAGTGAAAAAACGGCGACATATAAAGCGTTGAGTGTTCGAAAAAAAATAGGGGTGCAAGTGGAAAGTAATGTATTTGGCGTACCTTACTATGGGCTGAGTGTTCCTATCATGGACGAGGACAATCCTTTAGGGGCGGTAACGGCCATTTTGCCGTCAAAGCCATTAATTTTACCGACATCATTCTTGACCATTAAAACAGATGACCGCTGGATACCGCTTCCATATGATGAAATTATGTATTTGGAAGCTCAAAATAGGAAAACTAAGATTCAGTCCGAACGTGTGAGTGGATTTCATAAAATGAACTTAAGTGAATTGGAATTCATTTTACCTAGTGATTTATTCATTCGTGTGCATCGTTCGTACATCGTCAATATCAACTATATACAGGAGATCCTTCCTGATTTTCATTCTACATTTTTACTCATAATGAAAGACCATTCCAAAATCCAGGTCAGTCAAACATATGCAAGTCAATTTAGAAGGGCTTTGGGATTTTAGTGATTCTCCTTTATGTAAAAAAAATGCTGGTTTATGCTCTATTTAAGGCTTTTCATTCAGAATCGAATGTGATGATTACACAGGATTGATAAAATTAAGTGTAAGAAAAGCGAAAAATGGGGGTCTTTTGTATGAACGAAAGCGTTTTCAAAAAAATTCGCAACGAACAGTTTAAGGGGAAAGTAGTTACAGCGGAAGAGGCAGCTTCATGGATTAAAGATGGGATGAAACTCGGTATGAGTGGTTTTACTCGTGCTGGAGATGCTAAAGTTATTCCGATGGCTCTAGTTGAAAGAGCTAAAACTGAAAAATTCAAAGTTGACGTATTTACAGGTGCCTCATTAGGGCCGGAAGTCGACCAACATATGGCGGAAGCGGGTATCATAAACAAACGTTTGCCGTTCCAAGCGGATAAAGGTATTCGCAATAAAATCAATGCTGATGAAGTCACTTATGTAGATCAGCATTTATCTCATACAGCTGAACAAGTTCGTCAAGGCATTGTCGGGCCTATAGATTTTGCAATCATCGAAGCATTGGCGATTACGGAAGATGGATTAATCATCCCGACGACTTCTGTAGGAAACTCAGCCATATTCGTTCAAGAAGCTAAACATGTAATCATTGAATTGAACGTGTCCCATCCAGAAGGATTGGAAGGGATGCATGATATATATACACCAGCAAAACAAGGAGAACGCGAACCGATTCCTATGACTAAAGCGAGTGATCGCCTTGGATCGATCGGTATTGCGGTTGATCCTGAAAAAGTAATGGGAATCGTCGTTTCCACAGATCTTGATGCACCTTCTACAATCGTGCCGCCGGATGAAGAAACTGCAACAATCGCCAACCACCTTATTAACTTCCTTCGTGAAGAAATCAAGGCAGGCCGTTTAACTGAAAGCCTTGCTCCGCTTCAGTCGGGAGTAGGTTCAGTTGCAAATGCAGTATTCGCTGGCTTCCTTGATTCTGAATTTAAAGATTTGGAAGTATATTCAGAAGTGCTGCAAGATGCGGTGTTTGATTTGATCGATGCTGGAAAAGTTAAATTCGCTTCAGGGTGTTCGATTACATTAGCTGAAGAAAAAGGTAAACAAGTTTACGGTGAGCTTGAAAAATACCGTGATAAACTAGTTCTTCGTCCACAAGAAATATCTAACCATCCTGAAATCATCCGTCGCCTTGGCTTGATTTCAATCAATACAGCGTTAGAGTGTGATATCTATGGTAACGTGAACTCGACACATGTTTCTGGGACAAGAATGATGAATGGAATCGGTGGATCGGGAGATTTTGCCCGTAACTCACGCCTAGGCATTTTCGTAACGAAATCATATGCGAAAGGCGGCAAAATTTCTAGTATCGTTCCTTTTGTTTCACATGTGGATCATACTGAACATGATGTGGATGTATTAGTGACAGAGCAAGGGATCGCTGATTTACGTGGTTTGGCACCAAAAGAGCGCGTAGAGTTAATCATAGAAAACTGTGCGCATCCTGACTACCGTCCACAGCTTCGTGCGTACTTCACTGAAGCTGTTGCGCAAACTGGCGGGCATCAAACTCCACACATTCTTGAAAAAGCATTTTCATGGCATACAAACCTAGCTAAAAATGGTACGATGCTTGAAGCAGTACTACAAGATCAAAAATAAAACAGAAAACCACCCCGCCAATACAGCGGGGTTTTTTTATTTGGGTCCGTATCCCTTATTGGTGATAATAAACACATGAACCTTTCGGCACCGCTGGAAATAGAATATTTTAAAATGAAGCTTAACCATCAAAATGATAGGGAACTGTATCTTTAGGCTATTTCTTTTATTTTTGTATATAATTATTCATTCAAGTTATGGAAATATGGTAAACTGCTAACAATGAGAGATTATCATACATAGGATTTTTCGTATTTATGATGTTGTTTCCTTAGAAATAGGGAGTTAAATAGAATGGTTATAGTGGAGGAGATAATTTGTTCAAGACAAAATTACATTTTTGGACGTTAGAGTTATTACTATTGTCTTTACTTTTTTATGTTGGTACTAAGATTTCTTTTCTTTTTGAACCGATAGTCATCTTTACATCTACATTGTTCTTTCCAATCTTGATTTCAGGTTTTCTCTACTTTTTGTTCAACCCCACTGTTGATTTCCTGGTTAAAAGAAGGGTGCCTAGGGGATTATCGATATTATTGCTATATGTATTTTTCCTGGGATTGATTAGTTTGCTGGTCGGTCTGGTTGGCCCGTCACTGTCCAAACAGGTTACGGATTTAGTCAATAACCTCCCGGATTATTTCAATCAAGTAAGAAAGTTCATTGAAGACTCAGCTGAGTCAAAATGGTTTTTGTGGACGGTGGAACAAGATTATGTTCCTTTGCAAGAAGTAGGAGATTCGCTTCAAAAATATTTGACGAATTTACCGAGTAATATAACTAATAGTTTGTCTTCGGTTTTCAGTGTAGTGACGAATATTACGTTAGTGGTCGTAACGGTTCCTTTCATTCTGTTTTATATGTTGAAGGATGGAGATAAGCTTCCGGCTGCCATTATGAAATTCGTACCCGTTCGCTATAGAAAACCAGCTTTAACGGTACTTAAGGAAACGGGAGAGACGCTTGCTACTTATATTCAAGGACAGATGCTAGTTTGCATGTTTGTCGGAATTGGAACGTTCATTGGATATTTAATCATTGGTTTGCCTTACGCGTTCTTATTTGCGCTGATTGGTGCGGTAACCAATATCATTCCATATGTAGGTCCGTTTATCGGAGCAGCTCCTGCGGTCATTGTGGCGTTGATTCATTCACCGACCGAAGCGTTATTGGTCATTCTTGTTGTAACGGTCATTCAGCAACTGGATGGTAATGTCATTTCGCCGTTAGTCATCGGGAAGAAATTGAACACTCATCCGCTAACCATCATCATCCTTTTGCTCGTCGCCGGAAACATTGCTGGTATCATCGGTATGATTTTGGCCGTTCCGACTTATTCCGTTGTTAAAACGATTGTATTGAATATCGTAAAATTCATCAGGATCCGAAAAGAGGAAAAGCTTGAAGAAGATATATTGGAATGAAAAAACGGGCCCGACTCAATTAAGTCGGGCCCGTTTTCTTAGTGAAGGAGCAAAAGTGCCTAAATAGGTTACAAACCTAAGGAAATATATTTTACTTCCAGGAATTCTTCGATGCCTTGATGTCCACCTTCGCGGCCGAGCCCGCTTTGTTTGAATCCGCCAAATGGAGCTTGCGGAACTGAAGGAAGTCCATCGTTCAAGCCAACAATACCGAATTCAAGTGCCTCGGTGAATTTGATGCCCTTGGTGATATTTTCAGTGAAGACGTAAGCTGCCAAACCGAAGATGGAGTCATTTGCCCTTTTGATTGCCTCTTCATCAGTCTTAAAGGAGGCGATTGGAGCTAAAGGACCAAATGTTTCTTCATTCATGCAGAGCATGCTGTCATCAATGTTGGATAGTACGGTTGGTTCAAGAAAAAGGCCGCTTATTGATTTACCGCCAGCTTCGAGCTTAGCACCGCTGCTGATTGCTTCATCAATTTGTTTTTGAACCTTATCAACTGCATTTTGATCGATAAGCGGACCGATATCGACGCCATCCTCCAGTCCATTTCCTACCTTTAGTTCTTTGACCTTGGCAACGAGCTTTTTGATGAAGGCTTCTTGAATGGCTTCGTGGACATAAATGCGATTTGAACAGACGCATGTTTGTCCTGCATTACGGAATTTCGAACTGATGATGCCATCAACCGCTTTATTAAGGTCGGCATCCTCAAGAACGATTGCGGGTGCGTGACCCCCAAGTTCAAGCGAGATTTTCTTTACCGTTTCAGCTGAACCTCTCATAAGGGTTTTACCGACTTCTGTAGAACCGGTGAACGTCAATTTACGAACCCTTGTATCTTGAAGCCAAGTTTCGCCGATTTCTGATGATTTTCCTGTCACGACATTGATGACTCCTTTTGGAATGCCAGCTTCTTCAGCCAATTCAGCCATTTTTAGAGCTGTTATGGGAGTCAGGTTTGCCGGTTTAATGACGACTGTGCAGCCGACTGCAAGCGCCGGTGCAACTTTTCTTGTAATCATGGCTGCAGGAAAGTTCCAAGGCGTAATGACAGCTACAACTCCGACAGGTTGTTTTGTCACGAAAAGCCGCTTATTGGATACGGAAGCAGGAATCGTTTCGCCATACACCCGTTTTCCTTCTTCGGCAAACCAAGATAAAAAGCCATTTGCATATGTCATTTCACCAAGAGCCTCTTTAAGAGGCTTGCCTTGCTCTTCAGTCATGATTTTGGCTAGTTCTTCTTTATTATCATCAATCAATCGATGCCATTTCCAAATAAGTTCAGCACGTTCATAGACCGAGAGTGCAGCCCAGCCCGTAAAGGCTTCATATGCGGCATCTGCAGCCTTCGCCGCTTCAGTTGCACCGCCTTTAGGAACGGTGGCAACAACTTCATCTGTTGCCGGGTTTCTCACTTCAATTTTATCCAATCCAAAATCCGACCACTCACCGTTAATAAATAATCCGTAATCCTTCATGATAAAACCTCCTAATTGGTTAAATCCATCAAACTACTAAAACTTTTAACTATATACTTTTACCTTTATATAAAAGTATAAACACTTTTCAGTAATTCT
The DNA here is from genome assembly GCF_014844095.1 of Brevibacillus sp. JNUCC-41. Classification (NCBI taxonomy): domain Bacteria; kingdom Bacillati; phylum Bacillota; class Bacilli; order Caryophanales; family Bacillaceae; genus Peribacillus; species Peribacillus sp. JNUCC41. The sequence continues at coordinate 2,402,276 of NZ_CP062163.1, forward strand.
GAAATTTATTTGATTGGCTATTTATAGAAAATCGGCTATTCATTGATAGAAAGGGAGCAAGACATAAAAAAAGAGGTGCAAGTTGCACACCTCTTCATTCAAGATTCGCTTATTTTTCCGATGAGACGGCCACTTCATGCAGATCACCTGAGATGGCTTGATTAGAATTGAATTCACCTTCCGATTTAGAAATGACCACTGTAGCAACACTGTTACCGATTAGATTAGTGATGGCGCGTGCTTCAGACATGAAGCGGTCGACTCCCAGCAGTAATGCCATTCCTTCAACTGGAATCATTGGGAAGGCAGCTAAGGTTGCAGCAAGTGTAATGAAACCGGATCCCGTTACACCGGCAGCTCCTTTGGATGTTAACATCAAGATTCCTAGAAGGGTCAATTCCTGCCAGATGCTTAAATCGACACCATAGGCTTGGGCGATGAAAATCGCTGCCATGGATAAGTAGATGGATGTGCCATCAAGGTTGAAAGAATAACCCGTTGGGACAACTAAACCGACTACCGATTTTGAGCAACCGTATTTTTCGAGTTTTTTCATCACGCTTGGTAGAGCGGATTCCGACGAAGATGTTCCTAAAACTAAGAGGATTTCTTCTTTTAAATAGGCTATGAACTTGAAAATATTAAAGCCGTAGATTTTTGCGATCGAGCCAAGGATAAGAACGATGAATAGTGCCATTGTGATATATACACTACCCATTAATTGTCCTAAAGAGCTTAGAGAACCAAGGCCAAACTTACCGATTGTATAAGCCATTGCTCCAAAAGCCGCCAATGGGGATACTTTCATGATCATGCTGACGATGCCGAAGAAAATATCGGCAATATGCTGAAAGAAAGAAACGACTGGCTGCACTCTCGGTCCCATTGCCGCCATTGATAATCCGAATAATACGGCAAAGAATAGAATAGGGAGTAAGTCTCCGCCAGCAAGTGCGGCAACGGCATTATCAGGAATGATATTAGAAATGAAAGCAAGGGCGCCATGTTCCGTTTCGGAAGCGGCTGTTGTATATTGTGATACATCTCCGCCCTCGACTGAATCGATGTTAAAGCCTTTACCAGGTCCCAGAAGATTGACGACGATGATTCCGATGGCAAGTGCGAAAGTGGTAACGATTTCAAAATAGAGCAGTGCCTTTCCGCCGATGCGGCCAACCTTTTTCATATCACCCATGCCGCCAATTCCGATTACGACGGTTAAGAAGATGATTGGTGCAATGACCATTTTAATCATTTTAATAAATAAATCAGCTAATATCTTCAGCTGTTCACCGAAAGCAGGGAAGAAGAAACCGACTGTTATACCCAGAATGATACCGATGATGACCTGAACTGTAAGATTTTTTAATATTTTCAAGGTGCATTCTCCTTTGTTATATGATAGCGCTTTCTTAACTTGGTTATAGTGTAACAGAAGGAAGAATCAGAATATTCTTTTGGTGATATTGTTTTCTTTTTGTTCTTTTTGGTCATGGGATTAGGGGTCATGATAGATTGATAGACTGCAATAAAAAAATACCGGTGGGGTTCCGGTATTAGGAAAAATCAATTTTCGAATGGTTTTATGAGTGCATAAAGGGTTCCGATCACAGGAAGTTTCAATCCGGCCTTGTCGGCAAGGCGCAGTGCACCGCCCTGTAAATGTTCCACTTCTAGGGTTAGGCCCTTCCGGCGGTCCTGGTGCATGGAAGAGGTGGATTCATCAGGTAAGCCTGCCATGTTTTCCAACGCCTGTGCAATATTCTCCACAGTAATTCCGACGCCATAGGCATTCGCAAGCTCCTTCATTTCAACAAGGACCTTTTCCAGCAATCCATTGGTTTCAGGGAATCTCCGAATCGTGCCGATAGGGAGGTTGGAGGCGGTTGTCACACCGGAGAAAGCGGTGATGAACATGTATTTGATCCACATCCTGATCAATATGTTTTCCGTTCTGCCAGTCTTCATGATAGCTGATCCGGCTGCCTGCTCGAATTCATCACAAATCTTTTCTTGTGACGGATGAAGCGGGCCATAGATTAAATCGTGATTATCATTGGAGTGAATGACATGACCTTTTTCATCAAGAGTGGCGATGATGAAGGCACTTCCTCCCAAGACGGCTTCATCGCCCAGTTCGTCCTGCAAAATGGATAAATGTTCCAACCCGTTCAAAAGCGGGAGGACCTTTGCGCCTTTTTCGACAAGGACCTTTAAATCTGTAAGGGTGCCTTGCAGATGCTGGCCTTTTACGGCGAGAATCACAAGGTCGACCTTTTCAATATCATTTACGTTCTCTGTGATATGAAGGTCGTTAAATTGGTAGTTTCCATGAGGGCTGGTTATGCTGATGCCGTTTTCTTTCAATTGTTTGGCGCGGTTTTTTCGGACAAGGTATTGAACATGCTGCCCGGCCTGCTGCAGCCTGCCTCCAAAGTAGGAGCCGAGTGCCCCGGCCCCTATAATGACAATATTCAATGTGCACACCCCTCTTTTGATTAAGATGTACTAATCATAACATTTACTGAAATTTCAGTAAATATTCCCGTTTGAAGGGAAACTGGTTGTTTAGGTGTTTGTAAGAATGGGGAAAACAAAAAACCAGCCTGAATTTGGTTTCAGGCTGGCACTTATCATTATTTATAGATTTTTACTTTAACGGTTTTTCTGCCCCAATTGATAGCTTTTGAGTGAGAAGAGTAGAAGACGTCAATTTTATTCCCTTTGATTGCGCCGCCTTTATCTGCCGCAATGGCATCCCCGTATCCTTCTACATGAACTTTTGTTCCTAGTGGAATGACCTTAGGGTCAACTGAGATGGCTTTTGCGTTAGGGTTTTTCTTTAAGTTAAGACCTGATGCTGTAATACCGCTGCAACCTTTGCAGTTTGCAGTGTAAGCTGTTGCCTTCACGGTGATTGTTTTATATTTCTTGGATGATGATGTTTTAGCTTTAGGTTTAGCAGATGTCGATGTTTTCTTGACCTTTAAAACTTGTTTTGGATGGATGTTATCTTTTTTCAGGTTGTTCCAACTTTTGAGTTGATTGACTGTTATATTATGTTTATTGGCGATACCCCATAGTGTGTCGCCGCTTTTAACTTTGTATGTAGTAGTAGCAGCCGATGAAACTCCGGAAAAACTAAATACCAAAAAGAAAGCAGTGAATAGTGGAAGTAGTATTTTTTTCAAAATGAATAGTCTCCTTTGTTTTAAATCGTAGACTTAGAATAACAGGTCTTTATGACAACAATGTTTCGCTGGAATAGTAATTGTGTTACAAAAAGGTTTCCTTTGATAAATAAATGTAATATAAACTAGGGCGAAAGGCCTTATCTATTGAATGTAAATATATTATTTATTATGTCAGTATAAGCGTATCTTTGGTAAATAATGTTGGTTTTATGGCGTATCCTGTTTAATAAGGAGAAATATGGATATCTATTCCCTGGTTTTAAAGTCCTGTATATTTTGTAAAAAAGCTATGAAATATTGAACGATTGAGTGGGGTTTATTTTAGTAGGAAAGAATATTCGAAGCATGAAAAAAGCCCGCATCTATGTGATGCCGGCTCAAACTGTAGACAACTCGATGAAGCTACAGTATTTTTGAGAGTATGTAAAAATCCGAACGTTGATTTCCATTCCAGGCACTCGCTTTCCGCGGGCGGCCCGGGAGCCTCCTCGGCGCTTTTGCGCCTGTGGGGTCTCCCTTGAACGCGCTTTTCCCGCAGGAGTCTCGCACCTTCCGTTCCAATCAACTGTGTTTTATAATTGAATTCCTTTTGTCTACAAACGGATCCGACATCTATGTAATGCCGGCTTTTTTTCATGCTTTGGATTAATTTAAAACAAATTCAGAAGCGAAATCGACTAGCATTTTTTGATAGACTGCCACTGATTCAAGGTTGACGCATTCCCTATCTCCATGCCAGTTCTCACCTTTCGGACCGAATTCAATGGCGGGGATATCATATGCCGCAAAAAACACGGTATCTGCGGATCCGTGCTGCCCAAAAATGACAGCATCCTGCTTGGTGTTGCTTTCGATTATCGGGCGGAGCATAGCGATGAATGGGTCTGACTCTTCGGTTTTTACAGGTTTACTGTACATATTAAGGTGGACATTATTTCCTGTCACACTTTCGATCTGAGCAATGATATCTTCCATTGTTTGCGTAGGAAGGTAGCGTATATCAAGGCTTAGCAAACAGGCATCCGGTACCTTATTATAAACATCCCCGCCTTTAATTTTTGCTAGGTTAAGTGAAGGGGAATCGTAAAGGGGGGTGTGATCCCTGGTGAAAGGAAGTTCCTTTATTTTTTGATAGAGATCATAGGCCTTTTCAATTGCATTCACGCCTTCCCATGGACGGCTTCCGTGTGCAGATTTGCCGGATACTTCAATATCGAGACGAAGGGCACCCTTTGCCTGGAGTCCGATTCCCAATTGCGTAGGTTCAGCACAGATTACAAAGTCCCCTCTATAACCATGTTTCGCTAAATATCCGGAACAATTCAACCCGCCAATCTCTTCATCCGATACGATCTGTAGCTGGATTTTCAAACCTAAGTCCTTATCTTTCAGTTCGATAAATGCACACATCATCCCTGCAACTCCAGCTTTCATATCGGCTGTCCCGCGTCCATATAAGTTTCCTTCATGAACCTCAGGGAAAAATTGATCCGGCGTTCCGCTGACAACATCGACATGGCCATTCCAAATTACCGTTTTTTCTCCGCTGCCAATTTCGCTAACAAGCATTTTATAACCGTTATTTACGATCACATTCACAGTAATACCTTGTTTTTTAAGCCAGTCCGCACAGTAATCAACTGCTTGGTTAGCTCCTTCTTTCGTTGAACTGTCAATAGATACTAAATCTTTAAGTAACTCGATGAGCAAAAAGAAAACCCCCTAAAAATTTGCATATTATTATTATATATACCCTTTCTAAGTAAGGGTTAACTCAAAAATATTTTTCTGTTAAATAACGTTTAGCCTTTTCATCCCCAGGGGTATGTAAAGGGTGAGCGACAATTTACATTCTTTAAGGAGGATGATAGATATGGATAAACGTATAATTGGTGTATATGAAACTGGAGAAGAAGCCATAAAGGCTGTTGAGTCATTACAGGCCCAAGGGTATGATCGTGAAGATATTTCGGTGGTAGCTAAAGATAAAGAAGAATTAAATACAGTGAATGAAGAAACGGGTACAAAGGTTGAGGAGGGGCTCGCAGCTGGTGCGGCGACCGGAGGTATTTTGGGCGGTACTGCCGGATTATTGGCTGGTGTGGGTGCATTGGCGATTCCAGGAATCGGACCGGTACTGGCAGCTGGACCGCTTGCTGCAACATTAGCCGGAGCGGCAGTAGGTGCTGGTACCGGAGGATTGGCCGGTACATTAATCGGAATGGGTATACCTGAAGACGAAGCTAATCGATATGAAGCGGATGTAAAGAGTGGCAAGCTGCTTGTGTTGGTCGATTCGAATGCAAGAAAATCCAGTTCTTCTTACTCAGGAATAACTGAAACGGATGAAACGCTTACGAACAGTAGAAGAACCCTATGAATCGTAAGGTAAAAAAGGACGGATCCCTTAGGATCCGTCCCTTTTTTTGATTAGAATGTGAATTTCTTTATTTCTTTGTGCATTTCCTGGGATAGGGCATCCAACTCACTAGCCAGGGCATTTAATTGTTCCATGGAAGCATTCGTTTGTTCTACGGAAGCTGATACTTCTTCAGTTCCTGCTGCAGTTTCCTGACTGATCGAATTTAAGCTTTCTGCATTGCTCGCCATTCGTGTGACCTCTTTTACCATATCGTTCATCATCTTTTTTATTTCGTCGAAATTGCTGAATGTGTTCGCTATAATGGATGCAATGTGACTGAAGGCATTTTCCGTATCCGATACAGAAGTATCCTGAAGATGGATTTTTTGATTGACTTGATCAATCAAATGAACGGTATTGGTTGTATCGGTTTGCATGGCTTGAATGATTTCAGAGATTTCTTTCAGTGAGTTTTCCGTCTGTTGGGCCAATTTCTTCACTTCATCGGCTACAACTGCAAACCCCTTTCCGTGCTCACCGGCCCTGGCTGCTTCGATGGCGGCATTCAGGGCGAGTAAATTCGTTTGTCCTGCAATCCCGCTTATGGTCTTTACGATTGCACTAATATCATTGGAGCGTGCATCCAATGATTTGACTGCCGTACTCATCTTACTGGAAATCAGGGATGTTTCATTGAATTGCTGTTTTAGGCCTTGCACTTGAGTGATTCCGTCTTCGGAAGCCTTGAACATATTTTCGGATTCCGTGGCCATTTTGCTCGCTTGCGATTCAAGATCATGGATTTTATCAGCCAATAGCTTTACAGCCATTTCGTTATTCTGCCCGACTTCAATTTGGTCTATGGCACCGGCCGCTATTTGTTCCATCGTCATGGCCACCTCGTTAGCCGCCGCTGAATTTTCATCTGCACTAGCCACTAGCGTCATGGAGGATTCCGATACTTTATCGGAAAGGTTGTTGACAACGCCTAACATATGGCTCATATTCCTGGTCATTAAGTTGGTGTCTTCTGCAAGTTGCCCAATCTCGTCTTTCCTGGAAATGGAATTATTGGTTGTGAAATCGCCTTCAGCCATTTTCCGTATGGATTCCTGCAGCTTTTTTATGGGATTCGTTAGCGAACGGGTGATGAAGATGGCAGACAGTGCAGTGACAGTAAAGACGATCAGCAGTGTGATGATATTATCGATTACCATCGGGCTTGCACGGACTTTCACTTCATTTTCATCCATTACCCCTGTTATTCTCCATCCAGTTGTCGGATTGGTGGCGTATCCGATGATCCGGCTTTGCCCTTCGTATTCCTCGATCATTGAACCGGATGCACTTTTCATTTTTCTGAACATATTTTCCTTTGATATATCTTGTTGGATTTTTTCCTTGTCTGGATGTGTAACGAATGCCCCTTTCTTATCCAGCAAAACCGTATAGCCCGTTTCACCGAATTTAGTTTGATTGACCATCGTGATCAATGTATCAATCGAGATGTCGACACCAATCACGCCTATTAATTCGTCACGATCATCATATATTGCTTTTGCTGCCGTAATGACCAGTGCATTCGTCGCCTGATCCGTATAAGGTTCCGTCCAAATGGTCTTGTTTTTTTGTTTCAGAGCCGATTGATACCAATCCCTTTGTCTTGGATCAAAGTCAGTCGGCAATTCAGCTTTTGGGAATATCAATGTTTTTCCGTCTTTCTCTGTGCCAAGGTATAAACCATTTATTTCAGAGCTGCTTGACTGTGTATGGGAAAATTCATCCATTATCGATTCGGGATTCTTATCATAAGTACCCATGATAGGGTACTTACCGATCCTATCCAATTGATTTTCCGTTTTTTGAAAGAAGATTTCGAAAGAATCGTTCATTGACTTGACTTGTTCTTCCGTCGTTCCGGTAAGTTCTTGAGTCGTCAACTCGATACTATTTTTATAGCTCATATAAGAGATGGCCATTCCGCTTATCATGATCAAAGCTAAAAAAGGGATCAAAATTTGTTTTTTTAGCGAATTAAAATACCAGTCTGTCAGTCTTTTCATTTTGGACAATTCTCCTTATATTCCTCAAATTGATTTAGGTTCTATAAGATATTTCGGTCTGCTTTGACTTTTTTGAAGTTTCAAGTTAGAAAATTCCCAATATTAGTTTTGACTTGAGTGGGCTTACAAATATTCTAGGTCTGAGAGGGGGGATAAAGTAGATAAAAAAAGAGCTGACCGCCACGGTCAACTCTTTTATTCATTCATTGCTATTCGACTTGGATATTTTTTGTCCTGCCCATATACCATGTGTAAAACTCGTCTGCATAATCAACGGATACATCTTGGAGCTTAGTATGGTGTACCGGCTTGGAGCGGTTGATCGTTTCAATTGTGGCAAGACCGAAAAGCTTTTGCAACTTTGTACGTTCCACCTCAATTTGAATGACCTTGCTTCTTTTGGTAATGAATAGTGATGTTTCCAAACTTCCGGATTTGAACTGAATGAACTCATCATTTAACAAGTAACGGCTATTTTTGTAATCCATTATTCTCAATGAATAAATGAGGACGAGTAAAATCAGCGAGATATACCATAGGGAGGGTTTAAAATAATAAATCGCCAATGTTGTGAGAATCCAGAAAAAGCTGGGCCGCAGCATTCGAATCTTGAAGGCCTGTTTCGATAGGGGCTTCATTGACTGTTCCACTTTGTAAGCGGGTAAAATCTCTTCTACCATCCCATATGCCCGTTCAATTGATAAAAAAGGATAGAGTGTATTCGTTTCCAGCTCTTCATCGCCCGTATTTCCTGCACTGACCAATTTCACTTCTGCCAAGCCTAGCAATCTTTTAATGATGGATTGGGTGATTTCTACAGCTTGTACTTTTTCTTTCTGAATGGAAAAAGCGGATTCATCCAATACACCTTTCTTGATATATATACGCTCGTGATCGGATGAAATTTCATATTTTCCATATTTGACGAAAGTGGAAACGATTCCGAAGGCGACGGCGACACATATGAGGCCTGCAAGAACGATGGTTATGATCCACCACGTATCCAATAACTTGGCAAGAAACCCTTCGGCATTCTCCAAATTGATAAAATCATCGAGTGTATTATATAACGTAGCCAATATCGGGATAAGAGCCAGGAAGCTGAGTGATGTAAAGGAAGCTTTCAGCACATCTTGTTTGGTTGGTGTGAAATGGATCGTTTTCCCATTGATTGGTTCTGTTATATGCTCTTCGGGAATTTCCACTTCGATAACCGTAATTTCCTGTTTTGAAGCATATTCCCCCTCCAGCCGTTCGGCCTCTTTTCGGGAAATCACCTCAAAAGGTACGGTACCCTGATTACCAGTCATCCCCGTTTCGAATGTTATAGAGGTTAAACTGAAAATTTTATGAAATAACGTCGTGCGTTGCTGAACATTCTGTACCTTATGAAGAGGGATCGTTCGATACGACTTCGAGATAAGGCCTGAAGTAATATATATGGTTCCTTCTTTGATTTGGTATGTATACGTATACCATTTTAGGATGATGGAAATGACTTTCCAAATCAAATAAACTAGAAAACCGATTTGAAGTACCTTCATATACATCTTTTCAGAACCGAAGTTCAGGACATAAAGCATGATGATGAAAAACGCATTTCCTTTCAGCAATTTCCAAAACTCGAAGGGGATTTTGAAAGGGTGTAATCGTTTTGCATGTTCTTCCATCATTAATCCACTTCCTTAATTTTTGCGAAATGTGCAATTTTATCTCGTAATTCATAAGCCTCTTTCTCGGGGATGGCAGGTATGTCATGAGAGTCCCCCATTGTTCCAATGCTCAGGGAGTAAAGGTTATATTTTCGCAAAAACGGTCCTTGGTTCAATTTTACGGATTGGACCTTCGTCATCGGAATGAGTTCATGCGTTTCACTCCAGGCTCCACGTTTTGTTTGAATGAATTCTTCGTTCACGTCGTAACGCCAATACTTTTGCAACAAGATCGGTTCAATGAAGATGGACCAGATTGCATGAAAAAAAGATAATGTGATAAGTCCGTTTAAAATCCATCCAATCCATTCTTTCCAAGTGAAATAATCATCAATAAATAATAGGATGCCAAGGACAGCGAGGATAATGAGATTGGTAATGGCTTCAGTCATCCGCCAAACCTTCACTGATTCTTTGGAAATTTTCTTGGTTGGTGGCTGTATCTTTGAATACATATATTCACTCCTTACTATGTCTTTATACTTATACGGATTAGCCGACAAGAAAGTTCCCTATTATCCTTTTGTGACAAGAAATCATGAAGTCGGGTCCCTATCGGTTGCGTGGAGTGGCGGACGAATAATCCTCCAGTTTCCTGAGTATGTATAAATAAATACCTCTAGTGGATCTTTTCTTTTTATATGACTGTAAATTGGACAAGATAGAAGTGGTGAGCTTTTAGAGTGGGAGTGATAGGTTTGACATACAAAAGGAAGTTGAGTTTTATATTCTTCCTGTTTTTGATCTGTTTTTTTAATGGAGAATCGATGCAGGCTGCGAATGATGATGGAAACCTAGGGCAGGAAATTCAACAAATATTGGATGAATCGCCGGGATTGGCTGGCGCGTTAACGGGAATTTCCATCCGTTCAGCAGAAACGGGGGAAATGATTTATGAACGGCGGGCGCAAACAAGATTACGGCCTGCTTCGAACCTTAAGCTATTGACTGCAGCAGCTGCGCTGGAAACTTTAGGGGAAGATCATGCTTTTCAAACGGAACTATACATAAAAGGAGTGCAAGTTGGCCATGTTCTGCAGGGCGATGTGTACCTGAAGGGAAAAGGGGATCCGACGTTATTGGAAAAGGATTTCGATGAGCTTGCAGCTTCACTGAAGCACAAACAAGTTAAGGTGGTTCATGGGGATCTTATAGGCGATGATTCTTGGTATGACGATGTTCGTTATTCCCAAGATTTAGTTTGGAGCGATGAACAGGAATATTACGGGGCGGCCGTTTCAGCTTTAACGGCTTCCCCGAATGAAGACTACGATACCGGAACCATCATCGTGGAGATATCCCCAGGGAAAAAGGCTGGTAAAAGGGCAACGGTGAAGCTGAAGCCGGAAACGGATTATGTGAAGGTCATCAACAAAACAAAAACCGAATCGGAAGATGGCAATAAGAAAATTGAAGTCGAACGGTCTCATGGCACACAAGTCATTACGGTGACCGGAACCATTCCGGAGCATGCCGGGGTGACCAAAGAGTGGATCTCGGTGAAAGATCCCACAGAATATGCCTTAAGCCTATTTGAAAACTCAATGAACAAACATGGAATTAAAGTGTTGGGAAAAAGGAAAAAAGGGAAAACGCCAGTAGGGGCGGACATGATTGCCACTCATCGGTCCATGCCGCTTTCACAACTGCTTATACCTTTCATGAAATTGAGCAATAACAGCCATGCCGAGGTTTTGGTGAAAGAAATGGGCAAAGAGGCAGAAGGGGAGGGAAGTTGGAAGGATGGTTTGAAGGTTGCTCGAAATCAGCTGAAGAGCATGGGTCTTGATATGCAAACGATCATGATGCGTGATGGATCTGGAATTTCCCAAGTCAATATGATTCCAGCGAATGAAATAACGAAACTGCTGTATGCCGTACAGGAAAAAACGTGGTTTCCTGCATACTTGAACGCTTTGCCGATTGCAGGCAACGAAAATCGGATGGTGGGCGGTACGCTAAGGAAGAGGATGAAAGGGACTTATGCAGCCGGGAATGTTCGAGCTAAAACAGGGACGATTTCAGGAACGAGCTCCTTATCAGGTTATGTTACGACCAAAAGAGGGGAAAAAGTCATATTTTCGATCATCTTGAATAATTTTGTAGAAGAAAAAGGCATTACGGCAATCCAGGATAAGATAGCCGTGATGCTCGCAGAAAAGGAAATCCGGCTGGGGATTGGCCTTTAGTATCCATTTGGAAAACAAAGTCTAGAAACGGATCGTCATCTGCCAATTCATTTTTTTTGGCAAATCCGAATTGGCAGCAAACTGCAGATGAGCCATTTTATTGCTGACTCGATATCGTCTTCGATCGTAAATCCGAATGGCGGATTCAATTCAATGGTCATTCGATAACATTGCCAGCACCTCCTTCCAGTTTTTTTCATTTTAATCCTCTCAAGGAAGGAATTTGAGGGAGGATGAATAGAAATAAAGTAGTATAGGAGGAATGCTCATGAATTTTCCAACACTTGCTGGACAGTATACAATTAGCAGTCTTATAGCTGAAATTCACGAAATTTCCAATAAACGATCTCCATATATATTGGCCATAGACGGACGGGGTGGATCTGGAAAAAGTACACTCGCTTCCCGTATCCAAGCTGAGTGTCCGGGTAGCGCGGTCGTTCATATGGACGATTTTTATTTGCCATCATCGAATAGGTTCCAACTGCCTCCATCCCAAAAGCAGATTGGTGCGGATTATGATTGGGAGCGGGTGTTTAATCAAATTATGAAACCGCTTATAAATGGACGGGAAGCAAGGTATCAAAGGTATGATTGGGAAACGGACACTTTGGCAGAATGGCATGATGTTCCTGCTGAAGGCCTTGTTATTATAGAAGGCACATATTCCATCCGTAAAGAATTGGCAGGGTACCATGATTTCACGATTTGGGTGGAATGTCCCCGTGATCAGCGTTTGAAACGGGGGCTTGAGCGGGATGGTGAAGAAACGCGGCAAATGTGGGAGGATAATTGGATGGTGCATGAAGACCTTTATGTGGGTGCGCAAAGGCCTCAAGAAAGAGCGGATCTTGTTGTGGACGGAACGAGCTGAATCCGTGGATTTCTGGAACTTGCTTTTAATTGTAAGGGTTTACCTATAAAATTATATGTATGTTTAAATAATGCCGGAAACTTGGGGGGAAACTATGTTTACTAATGAAGAACAAGCTGCCGTATATAAAGCCATTTATAACCGAAGGGATATCAGGAGTTTTTTGCCTAAGCCCATTTCAAAGGATATACTCCGCAGAATTTTGGATGCTGCACATCATGCGCCGTCTGTGGGATTCATGCAACCTTGGAGTTTCATCGTGATTTCATCTCAGGAAACCAAGACCAGTTTGGCATGGGCAGCGGATAAAGAAAGAAGGGCACTCGCCATTCATTATGAAGGCGATAAAGAAAATAAGTTTCTTAGTTTGAAAGTGGAAGGGTTAAAAGAAGCACCTTACACCATTTGTGTTACATGCGACCCGACACGGGGCGGCTCCCATGTTTTAGGGAGGAATTCCATTCCGGAAACGGATATCCTATCCACAGCCTGCGCGATTCAAAATATGTGGCTGGCTGCCTGTGCGGAAGGATTGGCAATGGGATGGGTAAGCTTTTATAAGAAAAATGATATTCGTGATATTTTGGAGATTCCGCCGCATGTAGAACCCGTCGCACTCTTGTCGATTGGCTATACGGATCAATATCCGGATAAACCCATTCTTGAACTTGCTAATTGGGAAAAAAGAAGGCCGATGGATGAACTTATTTTCAAAGATAAATGGGGTAATAAATAAAACGATATATTATGATTCTAGCCCCTGTATCAGGGGTTTTTTGTTTAGAGTCATGACTTTTTTACAAAAAATAGAAGTGGAGCAATGGAAAAATAGAGGACCCTTACGATGGATACATCTTTAGTAAGAGTCTTTTAAAATGCGTCATTCCGTAATATGGACACAAAATTTGGTTTGATTTTAAAATCTGCGCCGTTTTGAAGATCCCGGTATACCGAGATCTTCACGATATTTTGCAATAGTGCGGCGGGAAATCTTCATCCCTTCATTTTCGAATATTTGACAAAGTTTCTGATCTGAAAAAGGCTTTATCTTATCTTCAGCGGCAATCAAGACCTTTATTTTTTCTTTGATGGTGGTCGTTGATTCGGTTGCTTGGCTGTTCACGCTATTAACCCCTCTAGTAAAGAAGTTCCTAAGTTTAAAGAGGCCATGCGGCGTCTGGATATATTTATTGCTCGTCGCCCTGCTGATTGTTGATTCATGAACCTGAAGTTTTTCCGAAATGTCTTTCAGTGTCATAGGCTTTAACCCCGTAATTCCCTTCATGAAAAACTCTTGCTGCTCGTCCACTATTGCCGCTGCCACTTTGTAAAGAGTCATTTGCCTTTGTTCGAGCCCTTTTAAAAGTAATTGGGCATCATTTATGTGCCCTTTTATATAATCTTTAGCTGGATTGACAGGATTCAGAGCGATGTGGTCCTTGTAGATAGGACTGATGGAAAGCTTAGGTGTGCAGCTATCATTGACCGTTATCAGAAAACCTTCTTTTTCTTTTTCCACGTAAACGTCCGGAATGATGTAATGAGTCAAATCATTGGAAAAGTGACTGATGGGACGCGGGTTTAACGTACGGATGAAATCCGCCGCTTCTTGTACTTCCTGAATGGTCACTTTGTATAGGGCGGCAATTTTTCTGTAGCGTTTTTCTGCTATGTCCGTTAAGTGCTTTCCAACGATCTTATACGCCAGTTCATTGCAATTCTCATGCTCACGCAGCTGAATGAGTAAGCAATCGCTCAGATCTTTAGCGCCGACTCCAATCGGGTCAAGGGATTGCAAAACTTGAATCATTTTTTCTATTTCTTCGACGGACACGGAAAAATGCGAGGCAGTCCAATTGGCATCCAATTCAAGAAACCCATATTCATTTAAGTTTCCAATTAAAAATTTGAGAACCTTCCTTTCAATTGCTTTCAACGAACTGAGTAAACTCAACTGTTCCAGCAAATGGCTTTCCAGTGTTTCTGTGTTGATTGAATAATTGTTGATAGGGTTGTAATCATTGTCTCCGTTGAAACTTTTACTTTTAGAGGACCGTTTCAGAGAATTTATTTTAGATATACGAATGCTGGATTCAGAAAGTGATGCGAGGGGGTCTTCAAAGCTTATTTCAAGAACGGGATTTTCGTAAGCCTGTCGGTTTAGGAAATCTATTAGTTCATGGGTCGAATATTGAAGGATCTTTATCGATTGCTGTAATTCAGGGGTTAATGACAATTTCAAGGTTTGTTTTTGGTACAGTTCAAATCCTACCTGCATATATATCAACTTCTTTCGTTTAGATTAACATGGCGGCTCAAGAGGGATGGAAAAATATTAACATGATAATAATACAAATCTTCCGAAAATTCAACGTTTTGTGTCAGGTTTTATAACATCAACTGAGGGACTTGTAATTTAGTATTTATTATTTATTCTAATGAATGGGCGTTGGGTGATTCGAATACGAATCGAATGATTTATATATGAATCAAAGCAACCTCCTAATGATTTATATGTGAATCGTTTTAACTTGAATACCTTTAATATAAGGCACATATAATTTGGCATGCATCTTGCAATATCTAAATATATAAATAAAAAATAAACTAGCTTGAAAAAATCCACTACAAGAGAAGGGTGTTTTTTACATGATAAAAGAAACGACGGGTATTCAGGAATTAATCGATTTGGATAAAAAGCATTTTATTCATCCGACTACGGCAATCGAGCAACAGCAGGCAGATGGTCCAAGTTTCATCTTTAAGGAAGGGAAGGGAATATATCTTACGGATGTCACGGGCAGGACTGTAATTGATGGCATGGCTTCACTTTGGAATGTGAATATTGGACATGGACAAGAAGAGTTGGCTGAAGTCGCGAAGGAACAAATGACGAAGCTAGCTTTCACCTCAAGTTTCGCCACTTTCAGCAATGAGCCGGCAATCCGGTTGGCGGCCAAAATCGCTTCCATTGCACCTGGGGATCTGAATGCGGTTTTCTTCACTTCAGGTGGATCGGAGTCGAATGATACGGCCATTAAACTTGCTCGTCATTACTGGCTTTTGAAAGGGCAGCCTAATCGTCAAAAAATCATTTCCCGCTCGAAATCCTATCATGGAGTGGCAATGGGAGCTACAAGTGCGACTGGACTGAAGCCGTTCCGAGACTTCACGAATTCAATCGCACCGGATTTTTACCATGTGGACGGTTCTTCGATTGAGGAGTTGCGTAAGGTCATAGAACAGGAAGGGCCGGAAACGATTGCAGCATTTATTGCTGAACCGATTCAAGGTGCTGGTGGCGTGAACCTTCCTCCAGAAGGCTATTTTAAGGAAGTAAGAGAGATTTGTAATGAATACGGCATTTTAATGGTGACGGATGAAGTCATAACAGGTTTCGGAAGAACAGGGACTTATTTTGGGATTGAACACTTTGGTGTTGTACCTGATATGATGTGCTTCGCAAAAGGTGTGACGAGCGGATATGCACAGTTAGGCGGGGTCGTCCTGAATGATAAGATGCATCAGGATTTCATTGCCCTTTCAAAAGGCACGCTTTTACACGGCTACACATACAGTGGCCATCCTATGGCATGTGCGGTTGCTTTGAAAAATATTGAAATAATTGAACGTGAAAATTTGATAGAAAACTCGAAACAGCGTGGTGAAGAGTTGCTTGCCGGCTTTAAGAAGCTTCAAAGCAAACACCCGATTATTGGTGATGTCAGGGCACTTGGATTAATTGGAGGCATCTCCATCGTAAAGGACAAACAAACAGGCGAAGGCTTTGAAACACAGCTTGCTCCAAGACTGGTTGCAGAAGCGGCAAAGAATGGTTTGATTTGCCGGTCTGTTACGTTTGACCAAGATACACTCGTATTCGCACCGCCTTTAATCATTACTAAATCGGAAGTCGAAAGAATAATTGAAATCCTTGATGAGACATTTACTGCTGTCGAAAAAGAAATTTTATAAGAGGTGAAAGTGATGGTCATGACGGAAACACTGAAAAAGAAACTATTCATTAATGGTAAATGGCAAGAAGCTGAAAAGTTCACGACACTAAAGTCTCCCTATAGCGGGGAAGTTCTGGCGGAGATTCCTTCTGCAAGCCTAGAAGATGTAGAGTTGGCAATAGAATCAGCCTACCAAGCTAGAAAAACAATGGCAGCTTTACCTAGTCATAAACGCGCTGCAATACTTGAAAAACTTGCAAGCCTTTTGGAGAGCCGCAAAGATGAGGCAGCTGAAATTATTGCTAAAGAGGCAGCGAAACCGATCAAAACGGCAATGGTTGAAGTATCCCGGACAATTGCCACATATAAATTTGCAGCAGAGGAAGCAAAAAGGATTCATGGGGAAACATTGACGATGGATGCTACAGCTGACGGAGAAGGAAGGATAGGATACACAGTCCGTGAGCCACTAGGCGTTGTGGGTGCGATTACCCCTTTTAATTTTCCGATGAACTTGGTTGCCCATAAAGTAGGCCCGGCCATTGCTGCCGGAAATACACTTGTCCTGAAACCTGCGAGCCAAACACCGCTATCTTCGCTATTTCTTGCTGAACTATTAGCCGAAACTGATTTGCCGGCAGGTGCGTTTAATTTAATTACCGGAAGCGGTTCGGTTATTGGTGATAAATTAGTCACCGATTCACGGGTGAAGAGCATTTCATTTACTGGAAGTCCGGCTGTCGGAATCGGAATCCGTAATAAGGCAGGATTAAAGAAAGTGAGTCTTGAACTAGGTTCGAATGCGGCTGTCATCGTTGATAAAGGGATCAATATCGATAAAATCATTCAACGCTGTGTATCGGCAGCATTCGCTTTTCAAGGGCAGGTCTGTATTTCCTTACAGCGCGCATATGTTCATGAAGAGGTATATGATGAGTTTGTCAAAAAATTCATAGAAGCAACGAATGGCTTGAAACTAGGAGATTCTTTGGACCCGTCTGTGGACATTTCGGCATTAATCAGTGCTGGTGATGTACAGCGAAGCCTGGATTGGATTGGTGAAGCTAAACAACACGGTGCGATCGTTGCTGCAGGAGGTAAATCTGAAGGAAATATCCTGCATCCGACTGTGTTGCTGGAGGTGGATGCAATGCTTAAGGTATCTTGCCAGGAAGTCTTCGCTCCCATTGTTTTGATCAATAAGGTTTCTTCTGTTGAGGAAGCGATTGACTTGGTCAACGATTCCGAGTTCGGATTGCAGGCCGGGATTTACACGGAAAATATCAATCTGGCTCTTTCTGCCGCAGAAAAGTTGGAAGTCGGCGGTGTTATCATTAACGATATCCCAACTTACCGTGTCGACAACATGCCGTATGGCGGAGTCAAAAAAAGCGGGACGGGCCGCGAAGGGTTAAAATATGCCATTGAAGAAATGACGGAAATGAAACTGATCATTATTAACCGAAATTAATCAGAAAAGAGGTGAGCATCTGCTCATCTCTTTTTTTTGAGCTGAATTTTTCTATGTATCTTGATAGAGGTTAAGATGAAGGATTTCTCATAGGTTATGCAAAAATGAATAGGTAATTCACGATTGAATTTAAATGAGACAGGAAAGAGTAAAAAAACGTGTGTTACCTATTATTTCAAGCTGGCATGAATCTTGCTCATATCTTATATATAGGTAGATAACTTAAAACCGAGGAGGAATTTATATGCAGGAAACTTTGCAAAATAATACGAAAAAAGAAGGAACGGGAGCACTGGACTTAAAGATGTTCATCAATGGGGAATGGGTGAATTCGACTTCAGGGGAGAAGAGGGACGTATTGAATCCGGCTACGGGGGAAATTATTGCCAAAGCTGCGGAAGGAACACAGGAAGATGTGGATGCAGCGGTCGAGGCAGCAAAATATGCTTTCTATGAAGGTGGTTGGTGGGGAACTCCTGCAGTGGAAAGAGCTCGCATTTTATTCAAAATAGCCGACAAAATAGAAGAAAAAGCTGAAGAATTAGCTGCGTTGGAAACATTGGATAATGGGAAACCATTGCGTGAGGCTCGTTATGATATAGCAGATTCAGCAGCCTGTTTTAGATATTATGCAGGATTGGCTACTAAACCGACTGGTCAAACTTTTGAAGTTCCTGACGGTCAGCAAGCGATGGTCGTAAGGGAACCGATCGGTGTATGCGGGCAGATCGTACCATGGAATTTTCCGCTAATGATGTCAGCGTGGAAACTCGCCCCGGCGCTTGCTGCAGGGAATTCCGTTGTGTTCAAACCATCTGAGATCACCCCTGTGACAGCGGTCAAACTATTCGAAATCATGGATGAAGTCGGATTGCCAAAAGGTGTCGCAAACCTTGTGTTAGGAGCAGGCCCAGTTGTCGGACAAGCCATTGCCGAACATGAGGAAATCGATAAAGTGGCCTTTACAGGAGGAACGGCAACAGGACGTAAGATCATGGAGGCATCACTTGGTAACCTAAAGAAAGTGACATTGGAGCTCGGCGGGAAATCTCCTAATATCGTATTTGCGGACTCTGACTTTGAGACGGCTGTTGATTATGCTCTATACGGGATTTTCTGCAATCAAGGACAAGTGTGTTCAGCAGGCTCTCGTTTACTGTTGGAAGAGTCCATATACGATCAGTTCATTGCAAGTCTTACTGCGAAGGCGAAAAAGATCAAAGTAGGTTCAGGTTCTGATGAAAGCAGCCAGATGGGACCTATCGTTTCAGAAGCCCATATGAACAAAATATTATCGTATATCCAAATCGGAAAAGAAGAAGGTGCCAAAATAATCGTCGGTGGAAATCGAATGAAAGAAGAAGGCTTGGATAAAGGTTACTTTGTCGAACCTACTATTTTTGTTGATACGACACCGGACATGCGGATTGTGCAGGAAGAAATTTTTGGACCGGTGCTTGTCGTTCAAAAGTTCAAGGATGAAGCGGAAGCACTTCGACTGGCAAATGATACGAAATATGGTTTAGCGGGAGCGGTGTTCACGAATGATATCGCAAAGGCGTACCGTGTCATTAAAAAAGTGCGTGCCGGCATCACGTGGATAAACTCATATCATCCGACTTATAACGAAGCTCCGTGGGGAGGATTCAAGCAAAGCGGAAATGGACGCGAACTGGGAACTTTCGGTTATGAGGCTTACACTGAAGTGAAGCAAATCAATAACAACTTGGATATCCAGCCAACAGGCTGGTTTGATGAAGAATAAATGGCTTGACGAAAAGGCTGTTCCTTGTGGAACAGCCTTTTTTTGTGGAAGCGCAGATAAATATCAAAAATCGGAGATATAACTCCGAAAATCGCAGATAAAATGCCGGAAGCGCAGATATATTCAAAGATTGCTATACATTGATTTACTTTTGGTGGACTTTTTCAAGATCAACCCGTCCCGAAAAGAAAACGGCGCCATTACCCATATCTGAGAGGCGATCTGGGGTAAGGGAATTGATGTGCTGTTTTGTTTCAGGTGTATTCTGCCACAAGCCTTGGCTGACAAGAACGCCTGGTAACACATTTTCACCGGGAGCAGCGGTAAGTAAACATTCACCGCGATCGTTCCAGATTTTAACCATATCTCCAGAGGATATTCCCATTGTTTTGGCATCGGCGGCATTCATGTGCAGCTTCGGTTCCTTTTCCAAGGAGATATGTTTGGCATTATTCGAAAAGGTTGAATTCAAGAAATTGTGATTAGGTGCCGGAATGAATAAAAATGGCAGGTCGCTGTCTTTTATGATTGGCGTATATGTTGGCAAAGGCTCGTATCCATCCTGCTTCATCCGTTCGGAATAAAGTTCGATTTTACCGCTTGGTGTCGGGAGTTTTCCTGGGAACATCGGCTGCATCTTGGCTTTAACAAATTGATTCCTTGAAAGGGAGTCATAGGTGATGCCTTCTAAATGAGGGTTTTCGGAAAAATCCAGCGCCTGACGTATCATATCTTCCTCTGAATCTCTAAATGCTTGTTCCCCAAATCCCATTCCAGCAGCTAACAGTTTGAACAGTTCAACATTCGATTTCGACTCGCCATATTTTTCAACTACAGGTTTTTGTATTTGCACGTAATTATGCCAGTATGAATTATAAAAATCCTCCGTTTCATAAGATGATGTGGCAGGGAGGACGAGGTCGGCAAACATGGCCGTTTCGGTTAAGAATAGATCATGTACAACTGTGAATAGATCTTCCCGCATTAGGCCTTCCTGCACCTTATTAGCATTCGGAGCGACAAGTGCAGGGTTGGATCCGTATACAAACATGGAGCGAATCGGGTTTTCTTTTTCCAGAAGTGCTTGACCGATTTGGTTCATATTAATGGTCCGGGTAGCTTTATTATGCAATAAATCAGGACGTCTCAAGGCATTTGTATTAAAAGCCAGATATCCAGAATTCCCTTTGATGGCTCCGCCGCCTTCGGTCATCCATTGGCCGGTAAGTGCAGGCAGGCAGGCAATGGTACGTACCGCCATGCCGCCATTGTCATGGTGCTGCAGGCCATTGCCTATCCGAACGAATGATGGACTTATGGTGCCATACATCCTGGCTAATTCATATAAGTCTTCAATTGGAACGCCAGTGATCGCGGAGACGGTCGCAGGGTCATATTGGCGGACGTGTTCCCGCAATTCGGCAGCACCCACTGTGTATTCATCGAGAAAGGGCTGGTCGACTAGATTCTCAGCATATAGTATATACATCAATCCGAGGGCAAGCGCACTATCGGTGCCAGGCAGAATCGGAATGAACCAATCTGCCCACCTGCCGGTTTGGTTTTTATGTACGTCAATGACAACTACTTTGGCCCCGTTTTTTCGGGCTTGCTGGGCAAGCGTTACTTGGTGCATATTTGTGCTCACAGCGTTAATGCCCCACATGATGAAAAGCTTTGTATGAATCGTTTCTTCTGGATCGATGCCGAATGAACCACCCATTGTATAGTTGTATCCGACTGAGCCTGCCGCGTTACATATGGAACGCTCGAGCATGCTTGCACCGAGTTTGTGGAAAAAACGGCGATCCATCCCCTCAGCACTGAGGTTGCCCATGTTTCCGTAAAAGCTGTAGGGAAGTATGCTTTCCGGTCCGTGCATTTCAATCAGGTCTTTCCATTTGGAAGTGATTTTGTCAATGGCCTCTTCCCAGCTGATTGGAGCAAATTTCCCTTCTCCTTTCGGACCGATGCGCTTTAATGGCTGTTTTAAGCGATTGGGGTCATATAGGCGGGCAGTCATGTTTCGGACTTTGTTGCAAATATTCCCTTTTGTGACTGGATGATCAGGATCCCCTTGAACTTTAATGATTTTCCCGTTTTTCTTGTGCAACAGTAAACCGCATTGATCAGGACAGTCTAGAGAGCAAACAGAGGGAAAGACTCCATCTGGTTGATTGATATAGGATTGCATGGCGTATTCCTCCTAATAATTTAATCTAATAAAATGAATTTTCTTAATTATATTGAAAGTGAAATCGTTCAAAGGTGCAAGAACTTCTTAACATATGTTTTTTTTTCTGATAAGCTTACAAGATGAAAATTAACCTATAAATAGGAGGATTCATTTTTGGATTATGGAATTATAATATCAATAGGAATATACATGGCAGGCATGCTGTTAATTGGTTATTTTGCTTATCGGAAAACGGCCAACTTAACCGATTACATGCTTGGCGGCCGGAACTTGGGCCCGGCTGTAACTGCATTAAGTGCAGGGGCTTCCGATATGAGCGGCTGGCTGTTGATGGGTCTTCCCGGTGCTATGTACATAAGCGGGTTAAGTGCTGGCTGGATTGTCATCGGCCTGTGTACGGGATCTTATTTAAACTGGTTATTCGTGGCACCAAGACTTCGGACATACACGGAAGTGGCCGGGAATTCGATTACGATTCCGGACTTTTTGGGAAATCGGTTTAAAGATGGCTCCAGGGTCTTAAAAGTGGTATCAGCATCGGTCATTTTAATTTTCTTCACCTTTTACACATCTTCAGGCATGGTAGCGGGCGGTGAGCTTTTCCGCTCAGCTTTCAATTTGGATTATCGGTGGGGCATCTGGCTGACGGCGAGCGTTGTTATTCTTTATACATTATTTGGCGGATTCCTGGCTGTTAGCTGGACCGACTTCGTACAAGGGACAATTATGTTCATCGCCTTAATTCTAGTACCAGTTGTCACGATTGTAAATATTGGTGGCTGGGACCCTACCTTCAATGAAATAAAATCGATCAACCCGAATTTATTGCATGTCTTTGAAGGAACATCAACCATTGGAATCATATCTCTTCTGGCATGGGGGCTTGGTTATTTCGGGCAGCCTCATATTATCGTTCGATTCATGGCGGTTTCATCTGTTAAAGAATTGAAAAGTGCACGCCGGATCGGTATGAGCTGGATGATTTTTGCTATCGTCGGAGCGATGTTCACCGGATTGGTGGGGATAGCTTATTTTAACCTGGCAAATAGCCCTTTAGGGGAAAAAAATGCTGAGTCCGTATTCATCATTTTATCTAAAGAACTGTTTCCTTCTTTAATTACAGGCTTCTTGTTGGCTGCTATTTTAGCAGCGGTCATGAGTACGATTGCATCACAGCTGTTAGTATCGGCAAGTGCTTTGACCGATGATTTCTATAAGCAGTTCATTCGGCCGAATGCATCTGATAAGGAATTAGTGCTGGTAGGTCGGTTTGGTGTGTTGGCGATTTCCGCCATTGCCCTATTATTGGCTTTTAATCCAAGCGGCACGATCCTTAAATTGGTGGGTTATGCATGGGCTGGCTTTGGAGCGGCCTTCGGTCCTGTCATTCTGTTAAGCCTGTACTGGAAACGGATGACGAAATGGGGAGCCCTGGCGGGAATGATTGTCGGTACGGCAACCGTGATCATCTGGGATATGATCGATAAGTTCGCTGAAGTATACGAAATCATTCCTGGATTCATCGCTGGTTCAATAGCGGTAGTCGTTTTCAGCTTATTATCGGCCAAGCCTACAAAAGATATAGAAGAAGAATTCAATCAAGCCATTAAGAACCTCTCTTGATCATTGAAGGTCGTTAAAATGGTGCTGTTTTTTTTAGCTATATAAAACAATGAATGTAATATATATGGTACAATACCGATAGAGTCCTTATGTTGAAAACATGAGGGCTTTTTTTGAGTGATTTGGGAATAATAAACCAAAAAACAATACAAAGGAAAAAATATGAACCAATCTCATAAAATTGCATGTAAAGTGGCTTTTATATATATAATCATTGGGGTCTTATGGATTTTCGTTACGGATTACATCTCTATGACACAGGCAAGGGCAGATGTTCAGAGATATGCAATGTTTCAACATTCGAAAGGGTGGATGTTCATTTTCATAACCGGGATTTTCCTATACTTCATAATCAGGTATTGGACGGGGAAAATGTTAAGGTCCCAGCAGGAATTCGTTCTGAAGGATGAACAGTATCGGTCGCTGTTCAAGCATAACCCGGATTGTGTCCTCGAGCTGGATCTCGAAGGAAATGTCGTTTCGATAAACCCTGAAGCTGAAAAACTATTAGGTCATAACAGTGACAATTTGAAAGGCAAGAATGCGAATCATCTCCTCAACTGGAATGAAAGTGATAAAGTATCTTTATTCTTTAAAAGGTCCCTTCAAGGGGAGGCTGTAAAATTCGAAACGACCATCCAGAATGGCAGTGATGAAGAGCGGATAATCCGTGTAACCTTTTTACCGATCATCGTTCACACGGAAATGCTTGGTGTATATGCAATCGTTCGGGATATTACTGAATTGCGGCGCGAAGAGGAATTGATGATCATGTCTGAAAAGCTATCTGTAATCGGACATCTGGCTGCAGCGGTCGCACATGAGATACGGAATCCCCTGACATCGTTAAAAGGATTCGTACAGTTAATGGATATGACGCAGGAGGTGAACCCGCTGCATTCTGATATCATGTTGAAGGAAATTGACCGAATTAATATTATCTCAAGTGAACTTTTGATTCTTGGGAAGAAACAGGATGTAGCATACCGCAGGATCGATCTTGCCGACAGTTTACAACAGGTATTCACGTTGATGAAAGCGGAAACGAATTTGAATAATATCGAAATGGGGTTCAGCGTTAAAACCGCCGAACCGATCTATATTATGGCTGATCCAATTGAAATTAAACAGTTGATAATCAATATCGTCAAGAACAGCATTGAAGCGATTGAGGATAATGGGAAAATTGATATATCGCTGCAAACCGTCGATGGACAAGCAATGGTCAGCGTGAGTGATAATGGAATGGGAATGGTGCCGGAGCGTCTTGAACGGATTGGTGAGCCTTTTTATTCGACGAAAGAAAAGGGCACAGGGATCGGGCTAGCAATTTGCCGGAAAATCGTTCATCGGCTTCACGGGGAAATGCATTTTGAAAGTGAGGTAAACAAAGGGACGACGGTTACAATTCGTATTCCATTGGCTACTGGACAAGAATAAATGGTACTATGAAAGATAGGAAAAGTTATATTTTAAAGGAGAAAGATATGAGCGAATTACCTGAATTAGTGAACGATAGAAAAGCATATATACAAGAGGTCTGGAAAAAGTCCGGATTCGGGCAACTTACCCCGATTCAAACGAAAGCGATACCGGTGATTGTCGAGGGAAAAGACATCATGGCCGAATCACCGACTGGTACGGGAAAAACATTAGCATATTTACTGCCATTGCTAGAAAAGGTAGACCCTGAAAAGAAATCGCCACAAGCTTTGATTTTGGCATCATCACGAGAACTGGTCATGCAAATCAATGAAGAGATTCGCATTTGGTCAGAGGGAAGCGGCATTACGGGTGCAGCATTCATCGGCGGTGCAAATGTGAAAAGGCAGTTGGACAAACTGAAGAAGCGTCCCCAGGTGATTGCTGGAACACCGGGGCGTATTTACGAATTGATTGCCCAAAAGAAATTGAAGATGCATGAAGTTAAGACGATAGTACTTGATGAAGGTGACCAATTGATCACTCCAGAGCATATGGGAACGATCAATAATATTATCAAAACAACGCTAAAAGACCGGCAAATCATGGTATTTTCAGCGACCTTGCCGGAGGAAACGGAAAAAGCGGCCCGGGGATTCATGAATGAACCCGTAATGATCAAGGTAGATAAGCATGAAAAAATGGAATCAAAGGTGGACCATCTTTACTTTGTTGTTGAGAGACGGGAAAAGTCCAAGATTCTCGAGAAAATCACAAGAATTAAAGATGTGAAGGCCCTTGCATTCCTGAATGATATAGCAGAGCTGAGCGTCCTACATGAAAAGCTGAGCTATAAAGGTATTGAAATGGGCGTGCTTCATGGTGAATCCAATAAAGTCGACAGGGAGAAAGCGTTGCGGAAGCTTCGTTCGGGAAAATCCCCAATGCTGATAGCAACGGATGTAGCGGCAAGGGGGCTTGATATTAAAGGCCTTACTGCTGTCGTTCATATTGATATGGCCGACAACATCGAACAATATATCCATAGATCTGGGAGAACTGGTCGTGCAGGTGCAGATGGCACTGTCATTTCAATCGTAACGGAAAGAGAAGAGCGAGAGTTGAAAAAAATGGCCCGTGAACTGGAGATTCCATTAACGAGAGTAACCTTCTATGGTGGAAACATTGTAGTAGATGAATGATACGAAAAAAGGGACAGCCATGGCGGCTGTCTTTTTTTTTCGCAAATGCCCGCTAAGATATAAAAATTAAAAAGTTGCTCATTGTGCAGAATTCCCAGTAGAAAAGTGTCTGTTATTGCTGAATAAATTGAACCATGGATGCCTCGGCAAATGGGCCGTTCAAAAAGAAATGATCCAATAAGGATCAGGATATTATCACCTAAAAGCATTTGATATTATAAAAATTGGATTGTGAAATGATTCTAAATTCAGGAGTTCATTAATGGGGGATAAAGATGCATGAAAACGCTTCCTTTATATGGTTTTTTGACATATGATAGCAATAGACATAGGTTAGGAGGAGACGGTATGACAGGAAAGTATAAACAGTTTGAAACGGCAGTCATCCATGAAGGATATGACTCGAAGAAGCATTTAGGAAGCTTGGCAACACCCTTATTCCAAACCTCAACATTCACTTTCGAAAATGCCGAGCAGGGGGAAAGGCGTTTTGCCGGTATGGAAGATGGATATATTTATTCTCGCCTTGGGAATCCAACGGTACAAGTACTTGAAGAAAAGATTGCCGCTTTGGAAGGAGGGGAAGCTGGCCTTGCTTTCGGTTCAGGTATGGCTGCCGTTTCAGCAGTGCTTTTTGCGTTAACAAAAACAGATGACCACATCCTGTGCTCACAGGGGCTATATGGTTGTACATTTGGCCTCCTTCAGCTAATGAAAAATAAATACCGCATCACACATGATTTTTGTGAAATGGATTCAGAAGAACAGGTAAGGAAAATGATCCGGCCGGAAACGACCTGCATATATGTGGAGACCCCTATCAATCCGACGATGAAAATGATTGACTTACAGATGGTGGTGAGAGTTGCGAAGGAATATAATGTGACGGTCGTAGTCGATAATACGTTTGCGACTCCCTACCTACAGAGACCGCTTGAATATGGCTGTGATATCGTCCTTCATAGCGCTACGAAATATCTTTGCGGGCATGGTGATGTCGTTGCAGGCCTTGTCGTCGGTAAGAAGGAATTCATGAATCAAGTAGCCGGGACTACACAGAAGGATATCGGTGGAATCATTTCACCATTCGATGCCTGGTTACTATTACGGGGGCTGAAGACCTTGCCTGTCAGGATGGACCGTCATTCGGCCAATGCAATGGCAATCTTTCAAGAACTTAAGAAACATCCAAAGGTGAAAAAGGTATATTATCCAGGTGATGTAGCTTCACCGGATCATTATATAATGCAAAAACAAATGAAACATGGCGGCGGCCTTATCTCTTTCGAACTGCATGGCACAAAACAGGATGCACAGGAATTCCTCAATAAATTGAAACTTATCAAAATTGCCGTAAGTCTAGGTGATGCTGAAACATTGATCCAGCATCCCGCTACCATGACGCACTCTGCCGTTCCTGAAGATTCACGGGAACAAATGGGCATCAGTGACCAGCTGGTCCGTCTCTCAGTTGGCCTTGAGGCTTGGGAGGATATCTGGCAAGATCTTCAGCAAGCATTTTAGGGTAACATATACCTTATTTGTTCTTCCTATTTTGAATGAAGATGGTGATGGATACGATAAAAGTGATGGCAGCCAGGATATAAGAAATGTCTGTGATTATCGGATAGGCGTCGCTATTTCGTATCCCGATGCCTATGAATGCCCAAACGAATACGAGAGGATAGCACCAATCCCGGTTTTTACCTGCAAAGACAAAGGCCAAGGCTGTTGCTGCAATCAGCAGGACGATCGTCCAGGTTATACGGGAAGCTCCAAAACCGTCCCATTTGATATAGGTGAGGTAATAAGAAATGTCAGCTATGGTTGCAACACTTACCCAGCCTGTATATACGGAAAACGGAAATAGGTCAAAAGTATCATGATCCACTTTTTTCATTTTTGTATATATGACCATTAAAGTAGCCAATAGAGCAATGATAATGAATACGGATAACAAAAAGCGTTCATAGTGCCAAGCCAAAAGCCAAGCGCCATTCAAGACACAGCTTAAAGCAAACCAAGGATAGGATGCCTTATATGCAGGGCTCTTTTGATTTAAAAACTGCCTGAATACCCAGATGGCGAGCAGGAAATAGATCAAGCCCCATATGGAAAATACATAACCGGCAGGAGTGAAAAGGACATCCAGTTTATCGGAAATCTCTCCTGATGTTTGGCCGTTCAATGGCAGGAAATTGGCTAAAAAATTCATCGTGACGACAAATAGATAGAAAATCAAGTTAATGATGGAAATAATCATCGGCTTCCTCCTTGTATGAATGGTGATCCTTCTAACCTTATTCCACATATTCAGCCTGGTTAACCTTTTCGGAGCACATCGGGGGTACTTGGAGACATTTTTCCATAAAAAGAGGAAGTTCCTGTAACAATGGAACCATTTAAGGTTAGAAATTTTACTTCTTCACTTTATGGTGATAAAATATTCAAAGATTCATATTATTTTAGTCCTTCGGGGTCGGGTGAAAATCCCAACCGGCGGTGATGAAGAAATTCTAAGCCCGCGAGCCTGATAAAGGCAGGATTTGGTGAGATTCCAAAGCCGACAGTACAGTCTGGATGGGAGAAGGACGTGTGGAACCCAAGTGTATACGTATGCCTAATTTTTCGAAAATGAAAATATTAGGCTTTTTAGGTATACAATTTTTTTCACTCATTTCTCCTGCTAACTCCTTAGGTCATCCTATGGGGTTTTTTATATTTTATAAAAGGGGGAAAAACATGTTTACGGGAATCATTGAGGATATCGGTACCGTGCATTCCTTAAAAAAAGGAAAAAGCAGTATGGAGTTATCGATTCGTTCTGAAAAAATCCTTGAAGATGTGCAACTGGGGGATAGCATTTCAGTCAACGGGGTCTGCTTAACGGTAACATCCTTCACGAAAAGTTTGTTTACGGTCGACGTGATGCCGGAAACGGTCAAAGCTTCCACGATCCGGACATTGAAATTGGGATCACCTGTTAATCTCGAACGAGCAATGAGTGCACAGGGGAGGTTTGGCGGTCATTTTGTTTCAGGTCATATCGACGGAACCGGAACGATCATAAAAAAAGAACGGAAAGAAAATGCCGTATATTATGTAATCCAATTGGATGAAGGGCTTAGTACCTTCTGCATTCCAAAAGGTTCCGTGGCCATTGATGGAACAAGCTTGACGATATTTGGGATCGAAAGGAACCTTTTGACTGTATCACTGATTCCATTGACTCATCAGGACACCATATTGGGACAAAAAGCGGCTGGCGATATCGTTAACATCGAAAACGACATGATAGGGAAATATATAATACATCAAATGAAAAATGGCAATCCGAAACCAGGACTGAATTTAGAGTTTTTGGCAGAGCATGGATTCTAATAAAAGGGCGGTGTAATGATGTTCCATACAATAGAAGAGGCAATAGAAGATTTGAAGGCTGGCAAGGTAGTAATCGTATCCGATGATGAAGACCGTGAAAATGAAGGGGATTTTGTAGTGTTGGCCGAAAAGGCGACACCGGAAGCGATTAATTTCATGGCGACCCATGGACGTGGTTTGATTTGTACCACCATCACTGAAGAACTGGCAGCGAAATTGAAACTGCATCCTATGGTAGGTGAAAATACCGACCATCATGGCACTGCTTTTACGGTAAGTGTCGATCATAAAAGCACCTCTACAGGAATCAGTGCTTTTGAACGGTCCTTGACCATCCTTGAACTTCTAAATGAAGATTCTGTCGCTGAAGATTTCCAAAGGCCTGGTCACACTTTTCCGATAGTCGCTAAAGAAGGCGGCGTATTAAGTAGGGCAGGACATACGGAGGCATCGGTGGACTTGGCAAAGTTATGCGGTGCCGCTCCAGCTGGTGTCATTTGTGAAATCATGAATGAAGATGGGTCAATGGCCCGCGTATCCGATTTAGAAGTCATCGCTGATAAATTTAACCTGAAATTCATTACGATAGCCGATTTGATTCGGTATCTTGAACAAAATGATTCAATTGGGAAACAGGAACTTGAACTGAACATCCCTAAAGCTTGAATGATTATTAGAAATTAAATCTTAACGTGAAAGAAATGATATTGTTTTTTAAAATTAGGAGGAATTAGACATGGGGAAAACTATTGAAGCACAATTAATCGGATCAGGATTGAAAGTCGGAATCGTGGTAGGAAGATTTAATGAGTTTATCACAAGCAAGCTTTTAGGAGGGGCATTGGATGGCCTTAAGCGTCATGGCGTTGATGAGAATGATGTTGACATCGCGTGGGTCCCGGGTGCATTTGAACTACCGTTAATTGCTAAGAAACTTGTGAATACAGGTAAATATGATGCTGTAATCGGTCTTGGAACGGTAATCAGGGGTGCCACTTCACATTATGATTATGTCTGCAACGAAGCAGCTAAAGGCATGGCTTCCGTTTCATTGGAAACAGGTGTACCGGTTATCTTCGGTTTGCTGACAACTGAGAATATTGAACAAGCCATTGAACGTGCAGGAACAAAATCAGGTAACAAAGGATATGAAGCTGCGGTTAGTGCCATTGAAATGGCCAACCTTGGAAAATTAATCGAACAATGATTTCACATAAGGAAGCCACAGGGAATAACATTCCTGTGGCTTTTTTTAGTTGTCCAGTTGGAAATACCTTTATTTCAGAGTAATGTGTTTTTGAGTATGAATCATGGAAAATAAAGAACAATTAGGGAATTTCAAAAAAAAAAAACGAACAAAAGCATCACGTAATGGAAGCATGATAAAATATGCGGATATGATTATGCTACAATTGTAAAGATTGCAATTGAAATTCATGACTTTAGGGAAAAGTAATTTTATTAGTTATTAGGAGGGGTTTGTGTGTACCATCTCTTTACACATAATGATTTAGATGGAGTCGGCTGCGGCATTGTAGCTAAGCTGGCATTCGGAGAAGATGTAGTGGTCAGTTATAATTCAATTGGGCGCCTTAACCAGAATGTAGGAGCATTTCTTGAGCAGGCTAAGATTGAAGATAAATTGATTGTTACTGATCTATCGGTTGATGAAGATAACGAAAAAATGATTACTCAGTTTGTGGAAGATGGAGGAAAGGCACTGCTGATTGATCATCATAAGTCAGCACTGCATTTGAACGAACATGATTGGGCATCTGTAACTGTCGAACAGGAAGATGGTAAACAGACGGCAGCGACATCTCTATTCTATCAGTATGCAGTTGAAAATAAATTGCTGGAACCTTCAAGCATTGTCGCTGAATTCGTTGAATTGGTTCGTCAATACGATACTTGGGAATGGGAAGTCAATAAAAATACGACGGCAAAACGATTGAATGACCTGTTTTTCATGATTCCGATAGAGGAATTCGAAATGAAAATCGCAAATAAGCTGTCCACGGCTGAAAGCTTTACTTTTGACGAAGTGGAGCAAACCCTTCTTAATGTTGAAGAGAGTCGAGTAGATCGGTACATAAACAGGAAAAAAAGAGAAGTCTATCAGGCTACGGTCGGTCCCCATACAGCTGGTGTGGTCCATGCAGAGTCATACCACTCGGAATTGGGTAATGAACTGTCGAAAGAGTTCTCGCATCTGGATTATATAGCCATTCTGATGGTAGGAAGTAAGAGAATCAGCTTCCGGACAATCCACGATGATATAGATGTTTCTGAGGTTGCCGGCAAGTACGATGGGGGCGGTCACCAAAAAGCCGCCGGTTGCACCATGTCCGAAAAGGCATATAGCCAATATGTTGAAAAGACCTTTCATGCCGAGCCCCTTAAACGAGACGCACATAAGAATCAATTGAATGTAAAGGAGTCCCCAGAGGGTTGCCTATATTCAACGAGGGACAAACAGGACATATTCATCTATGAAGATGAAGAAGAGGAATGGATTGTTGAAATCAACGGAAAACAACAGAAAAAAACATTCGATACTTTTGCGGAAGCGGAAAAATACATGAAGCGGAAACACGCTGCATGGCTGGCCCATGATGAAAGGTATGAAGAGTTCGTCAATAAAGGTTGAATAAGAAAGCGGCTGTCCGAATGGGACAGCCGCTTTTCAATCTTCCATTGTCATTCATGATTTACCTTTTAAGCGGGACAGGATGCACGATCGTGCGGGACTGTTTTTTCGGAATGGAATTTTGGCGATGTAGAATTGCATTGATTTCACCGCCGATT
Source organism: Brevibacillus sp. JNUCC-41 (assembly GCF_014844095.1). Taxonomy (NCBI): domain Bacteria; kingdom Bacillati; phylum Bacillota; class Bacilli; order Caryophanales; family Bacillaceae; genus Peribacillus; species Peribacillus sp. JNUCC41. The sequence continues at coordinate 2,434,495 of NZ_CP062163.1, forward strand.
ACAAAAATCAGACCACTCAAATACAGCCATAGCATCAAGATGATCACGCCTCCCAAACTGCCGTAAGTGGAAGAGTAGTTGGAAAAGTTACTGACATAGAATGAAAATCCAAGTGATATTCCCAGCCAAAGTACAGTTGCGGTCACTGCCCCTGGGATGACATGTTTAATGGGAAAACTTTTATTCGGTGCAAAGCGATATAAAAAGGCCAGGACAAGTGAGATGACCACAACCGCAATGACCCACCGTAATAAGCTGAATAATATTTGCGTTTCCTCAGGGATCGGAATGACCTGCTGTAATAAATCGATGATGACTTTTCCGAAGACGGGGAGACCCAACATGACGATGAATGCTACAACCAGGCCTAATGTCAATACAATGGAAATGATGCGGGCTTTGATGAAATTCCTTGTTTCTTCTACATCATAGGCGATATTCATGGAATGGATGAACGCATTCATTCCGTTGGAAGCTGACCAAATGGTCCCAAGGAAACCAAAAGTCAGTAAGCCGCCGTTCCGTTCAGATAATATGTTGATGATATTTTTCTCGACGACTTCCATCGTTTCCGCAGGCATGAAGGTTTTTAACGTGTCAAGGGCTGTCTGAATATCGATGTTCAGATAAGGTAATATGGACAGAAGTAAAATGAGCAAAGGGAATAGTGCCAGTAAATAGTAATAAGCTTGTTCTGCCGCCAGCCCTGTAATACGATCTTCCTTTATTTCTTTAATCAGCTTCTTTGAAAATTTTATCGACTTATTCATCTGGGCATCACTCCTGAATAGTTACTTAGGTTATCTCTTCTTTTCCCTCTGGTCATGTAAGTTAATCCTCAAAACAAAAGAAATTGAAAGTTCTAATCGGCGCACTTGTAGAAGCTTGTGATAATGACATAACCTCATAATAACCAAAAACAAATTTGGGGAGAGGAAAATCTATTTTAAATGCACCAGTAAAGTGCAAAATCAGAATGATGGAGCTGAAGAAATGGCAATCCAAGGATGATCGACTTTAGCCTATTTTTATGACACTCTTTTTTGGGGGATTTTACAGTTAACTAACTGTAAATAGGTGCTGTTGATACTTCAAGCCTATGAATAATATAGTTAAACACTACTACTAGGTGATTTTATGCCTTCTTTATAACAAGTATAATAATTATGATAGCAAGTTATGGAAGGTAAACAGAAAAAAGGCCAGACATCAATGTCTGGCCTTTTTTCTCTATTGCACTTCTTTTCCCTGTTCCTTTTGAACCTTCGGAGGGGTCCATTTGAAGACTTTATTTAGGATATTATAGATGTGTTTGGATTCCTTGGTCAGGATAGGTCCAAGAATCGCTAAGGTCAACACATATAATGCAGCAAACGGGGTGAGTATAGGCATTAAACCGCCTGCAATGCCTAAGTTGGCTAAAATGATGGAGAATTCGCCGCGTGAAACGATTGTTAAACCGATGTTTGCGGAAGCTCTGTGAGATAAACCGGATTTGCGTCCGGCAATCATACCAGCTGCAAAGTTACCGATTATGGTGATGATGACTGCTCCAAGAACCATCCAGACTGCTCCCCCAAGGGTCGTCGGATCGATACTCAAGCCAAAGCTGAAGAAGAATATGGCCCCGAAGAAGTCTCTAAAGGGAATGACAAGTTTTTCAATCCTGTCGCTATGTTCCGTTTCCGAAAAGACTAGGCCGAGCAATAATGCACCAATGGCTTCTGCAACATGAATCGTCTCCGAGAAACCTGCAATGAAGAATAGTAACGCGAACACGACAATGATAAATATCTCATCTGAGGTTATATTGAATAATTTATTCAATACCCCAGAAGCCTTCCGGGCAATAACGAAGAATATCAGCATATACCCGATCGCGATAAATGTAGAAAGTAATGTTCCCCAAACGGAACCAGAAGAGCTTAATACCAATCCGGATACGACTGATAAATAAACAGCGAGGAAGATATCTTCAAACATGATAATACCAAGGATTAGCTCCGTTTCATTGTTACCGGTCCTTTTAAGGTCCACAAGTACCTTTGCCACAATGGCACTTGATGAAAAGCTGATAATCCCTGTTAGTATCAGCACCTCTTTTAATGGGAGTCCGAGCAGGAAACCGTACAGCAAGGCCATTCCCACGTTGATTAAAATGTAATAGGTTCCGCCTGTCACGATATTCTTCCCGGACTTCATGAGTTTTTTTACGGAAAATTCAAGCCCTAGGTAAAACAGAAGGAATAAAATACCGACACGGCCAAGGAAGGCAATGATTTCATCACTTTCAATGAAACGCAGGTCAATTAATCCGAAGTGCGGGGCATGGGGGCCAACAAGCATCCCGATGATAATTAATAGTGGAACATTTGATATTTTGAATTTACCTGCTACGAGAGCGGCTAATGCCACTAGAAGTAGGGCAGTTCCCACTTCAAAGACTAAATGGTCCATATGAGCTTAGTCACTCCTTTCGTCAGTCAATAATTCTCTTGTCAAGTTACGGATATCTTTTCTTTCACCGGATATCACAAGAGTGTCGCCTGTTTCAATGATGGAGTCAGGACCAGGATTACTCAATTGTTTTTTTCCTTTTTTAGAATGGGCGATGACGGTCACGTTATAATTACTCCTGATATCAATCGAACCGATCGTTTGATTGATGGCCTTTGAACCTGGTTCGACTTTGAACCATTCAATCACCAAGTCACCCAATGACATTTCAATTGTTTCAAGTGCTTGTGGTTTATAAACCATACCGCCTATGATGGAAGCCATTTGCCGGGATTCCTGATCGTTAAGGGTGATGCTCGATATGACGTCCTCATGTTCATTATCAAAATGGTATAATTCCCGACGGCCGTCATCGTGAATGACGATTACTAACTTTTCATCATTTCTCGTTATGATTTCGAATTTTTGGCCAATACCAGGAAGTTCACTTTCTCTAATTCTCACTGGAATTCCTCCTTAAAATGTTGGTTAGAGTTAAAAGAAGATAGCAGGATGTTTATAAGTTAACGTCAATATTCGTTTTGAATTTCTTCTCCTTGGATATGCCGATGTACTTTAATGTCTCCGATGGACTGGAATGATGGTAATGCTTCTGTATCAAGGCCAGTGAAACTCCTTGTTTATAGGCATGGTAGCCAAAAGTTTTACGCATCGAACTTGCTCCGAATTTGCCTGTCAGCCCTGCACCTTCCACTGCATCATGGATGATTCGGTGCGCCTGTTGACGTGTTATCGGCTTTTTTGTCTTAGGGGAAAGAAATAAAAATTGACCTTCGATAACCTTAGAGCCTTTAAGGTATTCTTGTAACGCGGTACGGACTTTCAGATTCAAATAAATTTGATTGACTTCGTCATTTTCCGTCCGTTGTTCATAGAACTCCTTGATTTTTCCCGTTTCATCCAGAACGCTGGCCACGGTGATTTCAAGCATTTCATTTATCTTCATACCTGTATTGATGCCGAGTACAAACAATAAATAATCCCGACTGGAGTGAGCGCGTAGGTATGTTTTTATTTTGCTGATTTGGTTGATATCCTTAAAGGCTTCTACATATTCCATAAATCTTCTCCTCTTGCTAATGTAACATAATTACATTATAACACAAGTTATGTAACATTGCATACATTTAGTCCTGAGGTGATTTCTATCCAAACAGTAATGCATGCTATCGAACGTAAAAAAACCTTTTCTTTATTCTCTGCTCAAACGAGGTGAATTATTTCAGGGAAGTTATTTAATGTGGAGATTACTGTTTGCATCATCGAGGATATCAGTCTGGAATGATAAAAAAAAGAAACCCCAAGTTGGGGTTTCCTCATCTTTTTAGTACACGGCTTTTTGTAGTTTGTGAATGACCTCAAGTGAAAGCCCGGTTCCGATGGCAACTGATTCAAGCGGGTTATCTGCAAGTTGGACTGGGACGACAATTTCATTCGTCAGCCATTCTTGTATCCCGTTGAGAAGTGCACCCCCGCCGGATAAGATGACACCTTGATCGACGATATCCCCGCTCAATTCAGGAGGACAATCTTCCAAAGTGGCCCTAATTGCTTCCAGTATATGAAGAAGCGATTCCTGAATGGCTTCCTGGACGTCAGTGGATGATATTGTAATCGGCTTTGGAAGACCCGTTACAAGATCGCGGCCCCTGACTTCCATGCTGATCGCGGAATGTTTAACGAGTGCGTAGCCGATTTCTTTTTTTATTTCCTCGGCTGTTCTTTCCCCAATCAGCACATTATGTTTTTTTCTAACATATTGGCTGATATCTTCATCCAATTGATCTCCGCCAATTCTGATTGAATTGCAAGAAACGACGCCGCCATAAGAGATGATCGCGACCTCAGTCGTTCCGCCGCCGATATCAACGATGACATTGGCAACAGGCTCTTCGACAGGCAGGCCCGCACCTATTGCAGCTGCTACTGGTTCCTCGATCAGGTGGACCTGTTTCGCTCCGCAGCTTTTGACTGCATCCTGAATGGCCCTTCTCTCAACTGATGTGGAACCTGATGGTGTACAGACCACTACACTAGGTTTGCGAATCGATAAACCTAGGGCCTTACTTGCTTTTTTCATGATTTCCCGAAGCATTTGCGCGGTTACATTAAAATCCGCAATGACACCATCCTTAAGCGGACGGATTGCCACGATATTTCCGGGTGTTTTCCCGATCATGTTTTTTGCATCCACACCGACTGCCAATACTTTATTAGTCTCTATATCAATGGCCACCACAGATGGCTCATTAAATACGATTCCTTTATTTTTACTGTAAACTAGCGTATTTGCAGTCCCTAAGTCAATGCCTATTTCTGTATTTGATAACATTTAGTCACCCCTCCATAAGAGTTTGACCCCCTATATACTCATTCTACCTTTTATTGCGAGTTTGTGGGGGTGGGAAATCTAGTAAATGGTGGAATTGCCATGCCGTTTCTTTTCAGAGAGCGAAAAATGATTTAAATATAAAAATGCACTGGCGATGGCAAGCAAGCGGATAACGGCAAATGTCCAATTGTAACCAATCCACTGATATCGTAAAGGCTGATGGCGCCAACATTCTGCTATTGTAAATAGTGACCCTTCATATGTACCGTTCTTAATATATTTCACATAGCGCACCTCGCTTCAGTCGAAAACAAGCATGGGTGGCAGCTTTGAATCAGCTTATTTTATGTTAAGATATAGATGAAAATCCGCTTAGATAAAGAAGGTAATTTTGTGAGTGCAAATTTAATCGAGAGTAAGAGTTTTAGAGTCATCTTTACAGCTTTTCTAGCCTTCCTAGGTGGTTATGCGTTTGATAGCCTTGGAATATACCTGCCATGGATGCTTGGACCATTATTCGTCGTGATGATCGCGAAAGTTAAGTTAAGGAAGTACTTGTTTTGGTCTAAAACTTTTAGAAGTACTGGATTGGTCATTCTAGGTTTACAACTGGGCAGTTCATTCACGAAACAATCGTTGAATGAGATGATTGAATATCTGCCTGTTATGCTTTTTACAACAATTGCGATCATTTCATTTACAGTGTTGACTGGCTGGTTTGTAGGAAAACGGATGAACTTATCCTTGGGCACATCCATGCTTGGAAGTTTTCCGGGAGGTCTTTCGCAGATGGTGGTCTTAAGTGAGGAAATGAAGGATAGTGATGAAACGGTAGTGGGTTTCATGCAAACACTGCGGGTCATCCTGGTGATATCCATTGTTCCTTGGATTGTGACTCATGTAATGTCAGTTGAATCAGGTGCGGTAATGGCCGTATCGGAGCGGCCGTTTTTCTTATTTGAATATGATGGGAAATTAGCCATCATGATGTTGTTAACCTTGCTATTATTCATCCTCATCACAAAGAAGGCGAATTTTCCGCTGCCTTTTTTGCTAGGACCTCTCATGGCTGCAGCACTTTTCAATTTAGCAGGCCCAGGTGCCCCGCAGATTCCTGACTTTTGGTTGAATTTGTCGCAATTGTTGATCGGTGCACATTTAGGCTATACACTTAAGGTTGATAATCCCCGACTTTTCAGAAAGATGTTCGGGGCTGTATTCGTCAGTAATGTCCTATTGATTGGATTTTGCTATTATCTTTCCATTCAGTTTGCTCCGATCTTATCTTTGCAGCCGAATGAATTATTTTTGAGCATGGCGCCAGGCGGCGTCGCCGAAATGGCCGTCACAGCCATGTCTGTGCATGTGGATTTATCAGTTGTCACTAGCTTTCATTTATTCAGGATCCTATTCATTTTATTTTTTCTGTCCCCCGTCATAAAATGGCTGGTTGGAAGAAGCAAGGGAAAACAAGAACAGGGACAAAGCTGACAGGCTTTGTCCCTGTTTCTTTTCTGAAATACTGAAGTGTGAAAAGAATAAATGCCAGGCGTTATGCGGAAATCACGAGTAAAAGTAGAGAATTCACGAGTAAACCGCTGAAACTCACGAGTAAAAGCAGAAAATTCACGAGTAAACCGCTGAAACTCACGAGTAAAAGCAGAAAATTCACAAGTAAACCGCTGAAACTCACGAGTAAAAGCAGAAAATTCACGAGTAAACCGCTGAAACTCACGAGTAAAAGCAGAAAATTCACGAGTAAACCGCTGAAACTCACAAGTAAAAGCGCATATTCCAGACGTTATGAGAAAAGTACGAACGGAACATGCTTGAAATTTCCATTCTCGAAAGAATATTGTACCCGAACCATTGAAATGTGCTGTTGAATAAGCTCATGTAGGCGCCAAAGCTGGTAGCTTTTGTGATGATATATTGAAAATTGAATTCGAATAATAAAATAATCCTCACTTTTTTTGAACTTCATCCGATATAAGGAGGAGATGAGACTTTAAATGAATGGGTGAGTATTATGGATATAACATCAGTTTTGGGCGTAGTTCTCGGTATTGTGGCCATCTTGGTCGGAATGGTGTTGAAAGGCGTTAGTGTAACGGCGTTGATTAACCCGGCAGCTATTTTGATCATTATTGTAGGGACGGTAGCTGCTGTCGTAACGGCTTTCCCTTTGTCGGAATTAAAAAGACTACCAAAAATATTCAAGATTTTATTCTTTGAACAAAAATTGACAAAGCCTGAAGATTTAATAAAAACCTTTTCGGAATGGGCGGTCATTGCCAGGAAAGAAGGCTTATTGGCATTGGAAAGCATTTCGGATCAAGTGGATAATGCCTTTTTGAAAAATGGCTTGAATCTTGCAGTCGAAGGTCAGAGTGCCGATTATATTCGTGATATTTTAGCGGAGGAAATAGACGCGATGGAAGAACGTCATTTAAGCGCGGCAGCGATTTTCAGTCAAGCCGGTACATACGCACCGACTCTTGGCGTATTGGGAGCAGTAATAGGGCTGATTGCTGCATTGGGGAATATGGCTGACACGGAGGCATTGGGACATGCCATATCAGCCGCTTTCGTCGCAACCTTGATGGGGATTTACACGGGGTATGTGTTATGGCATCCATTTGCCAATAAGCTCAAACGGAAATCGCAGCAGGAAGTCCGAATCAAAGAAATGATGATCGAAGGTATTTTATCGATCATCGAAGGGGAAGCGCCAAGAACGATTGAACAGAAATTAACATCCTATTTGCCTGCTGGAGATCGTAAGAAGTGGTTGGAAGGCGATGTGAGAGAAGATGGCTAGGCGCAAAAAGAAACAAAGGCATGAGGAGCATATCGATGAATCATGGCTGGTTCCCTACGCCGATATCTTAACGTTGCTTCTCGCGCTCTTTATCGTCTTGTTCGCTTCAAGTTCGGTTGATGCAATAAGGTTCCAGCAATTGTCCAATGTATTTAATCAGGTTTTTACAAGCGGAACGGGTTTTATGGATTTCCCAAGTGATTCCCCCAGCAATGAGCCGACGTCACCAGAGCAGAGAACAGGTGCAGAAGAACTTGAGAAGCTTGGGAAAAACGAACAAGAAGAACTTATGGAGGTTCAGGAGCGTGTGAATGCCTACATAAAAAAGAATGATTTAACGGATAAATTGGGAACGAACCTTACTGATGAAGGAATGTTGATTTCAATTAGGGAAAACGTGCTGTTCGAATCGGGGGTGGCTGAGGTGAGACGTGAAAACCGAAAAATCGCTAAGGAAATCTCAGATTTATTGGTCATGGACTTACCCAGAAACATTATCGTAAGCGGGCATACCGATAATATTCCGATTAAAAATTACCAATATGAATCTAACTGGGATTTGAGCGTAATGCGATCCGTGAATTTTATGAAACTTCTTCTAGAAAATAAAAAGTTGGATCCCGAAATGTTCAGTGCTAAAGGACATGGGGAATTCAAGCCGGTTGCTTCTAATGAAACGAAAAAAGGAAGGGCGAAAAACCGGAGGGTTGAAATTCTAATTGTTCCACGGACAGCGATAAATGAGTGAAAACCTGTCAGGAATGGACGGGTTTTTCTTTTTGAAGGAGAATATATGGAAAGAGAATATAAGAATGTGATGGAAGAAATCGTTGTGACATGGGTGCATGTATTAATGTCTGGTATGGAATACCAAACATTTTGTTCGTGCAGGAAATGTAAGAATGACATCATCACATTATCATTGAATAACCTGCCTAATTATTATGTAACCACGGAAGAAGGGCGGAAAAGGATATTTGGAAATTTGAATACAGAAGAAAACAGGAAATGGATCAATAAAAGAATCATCAATGCGATACATGTAGTTGGCCAGTATCCTAAACATTGATCAAAAGGCTGCCATTACCTTTTTTTCGATATTAAAAAGGTGGACAGCGACGCCGAAGGGATGGCGGAAATATCTCGGAATATTACTCATAAACAAAAGGGAAAACCATTAATTATGTGTTTTATTTATGGTGTCAGAGGGAACATAAATAAAGTACAAAGTAGGTTCATTCGATAAAAATTGAGGAGTTGAATGATTATGGGTAAAAATATCGCATGTGTTGTAACGAATATGTTTGAGGACTCGGAGTATAGTGAACCGGCAAAAGCATTCGAGGAAGCAGGCCATACGGTAACGACGATTGAAATGGTAAAAGGGAAAACGGTTAAAGGGAAACAAGGGGAGGTAGAAGTAGAGATTGATGAAAGCATCGACTCGGTGAAACCGGAAAATTTTGATGCATTATTCATCCCCGGCGGTTTTTCCCCTGATCAACTGCGTGCTGACGAACGCTTCGTAACTTTCGCCAAATCGTTTATGGATGATAAAAAACCAGTATTTGCAATCTGTCATGGACCACAGTTGCTGATTACGGCCAAAACACTTGAAGGACGCCACGCAACAGGATATACATCCATTAAAGTCGATATGGAGTATGCAGGTGCCACATATTTGGACAAAGAGGTTGTGGTTTGCGGCAACCAGCTTGTAACCAGCAGGACACCTGAAGACCTTCCGGCATTTAACCGGGAATCGCTCAATCTATTGAAATAATGGAAAATCCCGGCATCTGCCGGGATTTTTCAATTTAAAGGATTCATATACTTCAATCTTTGCAGTAAAATAAAAGGAGAGACGAATTAAAAAGGAAGTGTCACGATTGATCGTATTAAAATCTGCACGTGAAATTCAAGCGATGCATGAATCGGGTAAAATTTTGGCAGCCTGTCATAGGGAGATTGCAAAGTTGATTGTTCCTGGGGTGACAACATGGGAAATTGAAGAATTTGTTGAAGGGTTCTTAAAAAAACATGGTGCGAAGCCGGAACAAAAAGGTTACAAAGGGTATGAGTATGCGACATGTGCTAGCATAAATGAAGAAATTTGTCATGGTTTCCCTCGTAAGACCCCTTTGAAAAACGGGGATATCGTAACGATTGATATGGTCGTCAATTATAACGGGGCCCTGGCTGACTCTGCCTGGACGTATACGGTCGGTAAGGTTTCAAAGGAAACCGAACATTTAGTGAATGTGACCAAGGAATCTTTATATAAGGCGATTGAAGTATGTGTGGAAGGCAATCGGATTGGAGATATAGGTCATGCCATACAATCTTATGTCGAAGCGGAAGGCTTCTCTGTCGTTCGTGATTTCATCGGACACGGGATAGGAAATGTCATTCATGAAGAGCCGCAGGTTCCGCATTATGGACTGCCGAATAAAGGTCCGCGTCTTAAGGAAGGCATGGTATTCACCATCGAGCCAATGGTAAACGTAGGTACATATAAAGCAAGCCGGGATCCGAATGGATGGACGGCATCCACTGCAGATGGGAAATACTCCGCTCAATATGAGCATACGATTGCCATTACGAAAAACGGTCCGCTTATTTTGACCGAACAATGAACATAAAAAAACAGCATCAATCATGATGCTGTTTTTTCATTTAATCAATAGGACGTTCCAATGAATACAAATCATCTTCAATATTTCCTAATCTGTCCTCAATGACTTTTTGAGCATCTTTAATACCTTCATTATAAATAAAAGGAGCAATATTTTCGAAAATGAACTGCAAATGATTTTCAGCTGCGATTTCACCGATTTCCTTGCCATGTTCCTGATACACATATTCTTGGATGCTTTCGATCATTTTGCGGCGTTTTTCTATGGGAAATTGTATGAACATTGTGCCCTCCTTCATATTTGTTCTAAAAACCATGTAATGAATTGATCCGAATCCAAAGGGAAGACGGGTACTGAAGCATGATTCCTTGTTCGTTCCAGACATTCGGGCCAAGCCACAGCTGCTTTGACATTAGTAAGCCGTTCCAATAACAGGAGGTCACTTTCTTCTTTTATTAAAATGACCTTAGGAAAGCCCTCTTGCTTATAACCTTCAATTAAAATCACATCAGGGAGAAATAGGCACAGTAATTGAACGAGCTCAGTGATAGGGGCTTTACCCTTGAAATTGCCGAGCAGCTCGATTGTGCCATCTCCTTCAACAAGTGATGCGGCCGCGCCTGCATGAAAGTGTTTATTAGAATCCTTCGTGCCTGTTACATCTGGTTTTCCGCCATGTCCATGATGTTTTAAAACGGCTGTCTCTAATTTTGCTTCGCGAAGCTGTTTGATTATATTCGTTATGAAGATCGTTTTTCCTCTATTTTGGTAGCCAACAACCTGAAAAATAAAGGGCTTTACCAAGGCCATTGGCATCCTTCTTGGTCATCGAGAAGCAGGATGTCCACAAAATCTCCAGTTTGGAAACCACGTGTCCCCCCAGGTAAGATTGTCAGTGAATTGGCACCTGCCAAGCTTGTAGTAATATTGGATTTATCCACACCGCTAGGAGTTACCTTCAACTGGCCGGATTCGTAAAATAATCGGGTCCGAAGCAGACGTGAGAATGGATTGGGTTTTAAGAAGTCTTCTGCCAATTGTGCCGTCTCTTTTCGTAAATGCGGATGCTCCGAAAACAGCATGGTGCGTATGATCGGTCTTACAAATAGTTCAAAGCCGACATAACTGGCGGATGGATTGCCGGATAAACCGAATAAAAATTTGTTATTATATACGGCTACGGTCGTCACGCTGCCGGGGCGCATGGCCACTTTGTTGAATAAGACATCAGCGCCAATTTTTTGATAAATATCCGGGAGAAGATCAAAATCACCGACAGAAACTCCTCCTGTCGTAATGAGCAGATCCACTTCCTCCAAGGCAGTGGAAATGGCTTCGTAGCTTAATTCGAATTCGTCCTTAAGCTTTCCATAGAAACGGACTTCTCCTCCTGCCCTTCGAATTTGAGCGGAGATGGCATGTGAATTGCTGTTGCGAATTTTGCCGGGCTGCAACGGTTCATTAACATCAAGAAGTTCAGACCCCGTAGCGAATAATCCAACGACAGGCTTAGTGGCAACTGGCACTTCGGCATAACCGAATGTTGCGAGCAAGCCGATGATCCCTGGATTGATCGCTGTTCCTTTTTTCACAAGAACATCGCCTTTCTTTGCATCCTCACCTTGAAAAGAAACGTTTTCGCCTTCCTTAAGAGAGCGTTTAAATGATATGTACTTCTTTCCTTCCTTTTCGAGTTCCTTCGTAAGCTCGAGCATGATTATGGCATCACACTCAGCTGGCATCTGAGCACCAGTCATGATTCTTGCCGCTTGATTTTTTTGAACAGGAATTTTCGATACCATACCCGCAGCCAACTCTTCAACCACTTCGAACTCGAGAGGGGTATTTATGGAACCTTCTGCCGTATCCTTGGACCTAAGGGCGAATCCATCATATGGTGAGCGGTTAAAATGCGGAACATCATTTGTAGCTACAATATCTTGAGCCAAAAAACGGTCGTGGCTTTCCTCAAGGGGGATCAGTTCCGTATGTCCTGTTAATTTATGCTTCATCACTTTTTCCACTGCTTCTGCAATACTGATGGGCGTTCTTCTTTCTACCATGCTTACAACTCCTGTCGGTTTTCAAATTCTATATCAAATGTAGCAGAATTTTTTTAAAAATGAAAAAAATCCTCACCGGAATGGGAGGATTTGAATGTTACTTATTACGCAGTCTTCCAAGTTCTTCAGCGATAGCTTCCATTTCACGGACACTGAAATTCGTTTTTTTCATCACCATTGTATAAATATCGTGCAGTTCTTCGTACATCTCGATATCAAAATGGGTCGATTTGATTGCACCGAAGTTCATAACTTTTAATTTATCCTTGATTGCTTCAATCATAAACTCTACACTTTCGGCTGTGTTTTGCGTTAAATCCATTTCCTTCATCCTTTCATACGTTCCTAAATATTTTCATCTTTGCATGATTACCTTGAGAAGTCAATGAATATTCGGGTGGGAAACGCGATATACTTGGTCATCTCCACGTTTTAAAGTGAGAGAGTTTGGGAAAAGATAGGAAAAAAAATATTTAAACATTGTATAATGGAGATAGCTACTATTATACATCAACTAATATATGACGAGGAGGAGAATATATGAGCAACATTCGTGAAGAATATAAGTGTGCCAAGAAAAGCAAATTTATGCAAGCGGTCTTTATTGGGGCGTTGGCTGGGGCAGCGATAAGCCTTTTTGATAAGGATACGCGTTATTCTGTATTGGAAAACAGTAAAAGCTGCATGGGTAATATGAAAGAATTCATAAAGAATCCCAATGGGGTGCTTACACAAGTACGTGAAACATCATCTAAGGTCCGTTCCACTGTTGAAAAAATTTCCGATGATGTCTCCTTCATTTCCCAAAAGGTGGAGGAAATGAAAGATATTCCTTCGCAAGTTGCCCAAGTGGTGATGGAGACGAAGGAAGTTTTTGCTGCAGAGGAAGAAGAGCCAACTTCAAGTCACCATGAACGGATTTCCTTAAATTAAAAAATGGGGTGGAGGTATGGCCAATAAAAAAGAATGGCTGAAAAGCTCATTCTTCAAGGCTTTCATAAAACGGTTGCAGGTCGATGATGTGTCTGGTCTTGCCGCACAACTGTCTTATTTCTTTTTACTTTCCCTGTTTCCATTACTTATTTTTTTATTCACTTTATTGGCCTATCTGCCATTTTCCCAAGAAGATATATTAAATACTGTCCGTACATATGCGCCTGACGATTCGATGAGAATTATTGAGGCTAACCTATCGGAAGTGATGGAAGCGAATGGGACTTTATTGTCGTTTGGTGTCATCGGAACGATATGGTCGGCATCGAATGGGATGAATGCAATCATTAAAGCTTTTAACCATGCATATGGTGTAAAAGAAAGTCGAACTTTCTTTATTTCCCGGGGAATGTCGATTCTTCTCACTTTAGCGATGATTTTTGTTTTTATTGTCGTTTTATTGCTGCCGGTATTCGGAAAACAAATCGGAGTGTTTTTATTTGCCGAAATTGGACAATCAGATGAATTTCTTACGATTTGGAACCAACTTCGCTGGGTGATCAGTACGCTTGTATTTTTAATTGTGTTCACCATCCTTTATTGGATTGCGCCGAACATAAAGCTGAAGTGCATAACCGTACTGCCTGGTGCTATCTTTGCAACGGCAGGATGGAGTCTCGCTTCCTTTTTGTTTTCATTTTATGTGGAGAACTTCGCTAATTATTCAGCAACATATGGAAGTCTTGGAGGAATCATCGTATTAATGGTCTGGTTTTATTTGTCTGGGCTCATAATCATAATGGGTGGGGAAATAAATGCGCTCATTAGTGAAAAGAAAAAACCGGAATGTGGATGATCTTCCTGGAGTTTCCGTAATAGCGGATTAACATGCTGCGGATACTATTCATGAAATGACAACTTTAGAAGAGGAGGAGTTCTTTAATGAGTAAAAAGGATGGCAGCACAAAGCAAAAAGGAAAAAATAAAGGTTCGAATCATAAAACTTCAGGTTCTGCAAACGGTAAGAACGGATATCACTAAATGAAACGATCATAAAAAAAGGGAGCCTTGGAAGGCTCCTTTTTCATGTTCAGTTTCTCAAAAGTCTTAAGCTGTTCAGTATAACGAGAATTGTACTTCCTTCATGGCCTATGACGCCATATGGGAGGTCTAGAAATTGAAGGAAATTGGATGCTATCAGGATCATGATGACCGAAATTGAAAAGATGACGTTTTGTTTGATGATCCGATTCATCTTCTTGGATAATTTGACTGCTTCCGCAATGCGCGGAAGGTCATTCTTCATCAGAACGACATCCGCTGTCTCCAAGGCAACATCCGTGCCTTCACCCATTGCAATTCCAACAGATGCTGTTGCAAGTGCAGGTGCATCATTGATGCCATCGCCAACCATTGCTACAGTGCCAAATTGTTCTTTCAGCTTTTTCACTTCAGTCACCTTGGTTTCAGGTAGACATTCGGCAATATATGCATCTATATGGCTCTCCGAAGCAATCGCTTTAGCCGTTTTTTCCCCATCCCCTGTAAGCATGACGGTATGGATGCCCTCATTTTTCAAGGCTTCGATGGCTGTAACGGTTTCTTCACGCACGACATCTTTCAAAGTGAGTATGCCTGCAATTCCTTGATCATCTTTTGCATAAACGATTGTCTTGCCTTGTTCAGCCAATGTCAGTGCAATGCCATTGTGGAATCGTTCTGCTTCACTGCGACCGACGAAATCAGCCTTTCCGACTTGCCAAAGCACGCCATTGATATAGGCTTGAACCCCATTACCTGAGATATCTTCCATGTTATTTGGTTTAATGATATCCTTTTGCAATTTCGATTTGGCATAACGTACGATCGATGTTGCCAAAGGGTGATTCGAATAATTTTCAACAGATGCAATATGAAATAAGAAGTCATCTTCGTTTAGATCTTCGCGGATAATAACATCGGTTACCTCTGGTTTTCCTTTTGTCAATGTACCGGTTTTATCTAAAGCAATTGCCTGCAGATTACCTAGATTCTCAAGATGGATGCCTCCTTTAAATAAAATGCCATGACGCGCTCCATTTGAAATGGCAGAAAGTGTAGCTGGCATGATAGAGGCCACAAGGGCACAAGGAGAAGCGACAACGAGCAGGATCATCGCTCTGTAGAATGTCTCGGTCCAGCTCCACCCCAATAGGAAATGGGGTATGAACATCATCAGGGCGACAACCGTCAATACTACTTTTACATAAGTTCCTTCAAACCGTTCAATGAACAGCTGGGAAGGGGACTTTTCACTTTGTGCGGATTGAACAAGAGTGATTATTTTTTGAAATAAAGTTTCACTTGCCGGTTTGGTGATTTCCACGGTAATCGTTCCACGGAGATTGACCGTTCCCGCAAATACTTCATCATCCAATGATTTACTGACTGGTATGGATTCGCCAGTGATGGCGGCCTCATCGATATTGGTACGGCCGTCCGTGATTTTTCCATCTGAAGGGACTCTCTCACCTGGTTTCACTAAAATTAAATCCCCGATATGCAGCTGTGAAACGGATACGGTTTCTTCATATCCGTTAGTGATGCGCAGTGCTTCTTCCGGCTGTAAGTCCATAAGTGCCGAAATTTCTTTATGGCTTTTATTCATCGTGTATGTTTCAAGGGCACCGCTTAAAGCGAAGATGAAAATCAATATGGCGCCTTCCGTCCAGTATCCGATGACCGCAGAACCGATTGCTGCAAAAATCATCAGCATCTCAACATTCAATTCCCGGTCGGCAATCGTATCTTCTATGCCTTCTTTTGCCTTGGCATATCCGCCAATCAAGAAAGAGGCCAAGTATATGATTATGGAGGCAGTTTCCATTCCGTTCTTTGAAAGGGCCCAGCCCAATACTATAAGTAAACCGCTGAATAATGCAGCAATAAGTTCTAGATGAGGTTTTGCTTTTTCCAACCAAGTGGTTTTGCATGCAGCCGGTTGGGTTAAATGTTTAGTATCTGTAGTCATAAGATTCCCTCCCACATTCTTCTCTATTTTTGTGTAAATGATATAGATTATCATTTGTGTTATATCTAATTGAGAAAGATAATCAACGTCATTTCTCTGGATAAAATATGAAAGCTGCCACCGGAATTGCGATGACAGCAATGTTTTCAAAGGTTTATATACGTGATGTCCCTTTTGTTATTATTATAATACCACATATCCTATTCGGAAATAAAGAAGAATGATTCTAATCTAGTAAAAAATATAAAGTATTTTCTAACAAGTCTATTGAAAAACTGAATAATAAAAGAATCAGTCAAGATAAAAAATTATACTACATTGCGGGAGCAGGCATTTTTTCCTTAAACAAGGCCAATGATATGAAGACAAGGAAAAGCATGATACTTATCATATAGAAAAAACTTCCTCCATCAATATGTTCTATAACCAGGCCGCCAAAGAATGGACCGCCGATGCTGCCGAGACTAAAGAATATACTGCATAATAAATTCCCGGCAGGTAACAGGTTTCTAGGTAAAAGATCTGCCATATAACTGATTCCCAGCGAGAAAGTCGAACCAACCATCATTCCGCCAAACATAAAACAGAGGAATAGGCCAAGCACTGAATAGGAATATATCCCTGCAAGCGTGAATATGGCAAACCCTGATATAAGAATCGTCAGTAAGGTCTTTCGCCGTCCAAAGCGGTCACTGACCATCCCCAAGGGAATCTGGGTAAGCAGAGTCCCTGCCGAAAATGCCGGAATGATGATGGATACTGCGGTTAAATCGATTCCGGAGCGCAGGGCGAATACAGGGAAATTGCTATTCAATGAGGCTTCAAGCACGCCAAATGTAAACGGAAGTAAAAAAGCGACCCAGGCTATGCGGCTAACTTTCGTAAACCTTTTGATTGTGCCAAGGAATGATGTGCTTTCAGAATCATCTTGTTCAGGAAGCTCATTTCTAATAAGGTAAACAGTGGACCAAGCCAGAAGGCTAAGTATGGATGTGATGATGAAAGGCAAAGACTGATTGATCTCAAGAAGCTTCGTCATCAGTGGGCCAACCATGAAGCCAAGACTGAAGAAGAGTCCATAAATGGCAAGATTCCTTCCGCGCTTCGCTATTGGTGAAATGGCCGTGATCCAAGTCTGTGTAGCAAAGTGAAGTGTATGATCGCCGATACCAATGAAGAAACGCAGTACGAACCAAAACCAGAATGATTTCCAGACAGGAAATAGGGCAAGTGATACGATGACCGTTATCCCGCCAAATAATATCAATGGCTTATAGCCGTATTTACGGAGTGGGGCTTCCATAAAAGGAGAAATCAATAAAATTCCAATATAAAGGGAGGCTGCATGAAACCCGTTTAGGGATGAGCTAATTCCTTCATTTTCAAAAATGATGGCAATGATCGGCAGAAGCATCCCTTGAGAAAACCCCGATATACCGACAATTAAGATTAAAACGCTTAAAAGCAATTTACTATTCATAAAATCATGTCTCCTAAGAATTGTATACCTTCTTGATGTTACAACTTAGGAAGAGGATTAAGCAATAGAAATTTGGGTAAATATTGTCAAGAAGAGAGGGTATGATAAAATTTTCCTTTGTCAACACCCGAAGATTATGTATGATAGCTTTTGTTACATAAAAAGAACTATAGGATTGTGAGGAGAAGTATCGTGAATAAAATATTTTTGGGGCTTGTCCTGTTAGGCGTCCCTTTATCTGTCATTGGGTCGTTATTGCATTGGCCGAGTGTAATCATGTTCATAGTATATTGCTTAACAATCGTGGCGCTGGCAGGCTTCATGGGCCGGGCAACCGAAAGCTTAGCGATTGTTATGGGACCAAGGATTGGCGGTCTCTTGAATGCAACCTTTGGTAATGCAGTAGAATTGATCATATCCATCTTTTCATTAAAGGCAGGGCTAGTTGGTGTCGTGCTGGCGTCTTTGACTGGTTCCGTTTTAGGGAATTTATTGTTGGTGGCAGGACTTTCATTCTTTATCGGAGGGACTAAATACAAACGGCAGAAGTTTAATGTATTCGATGCGAGGCATAATGCCGGTCTATTGATTTTTGCAGTAATTGTAGCTTTCGTCATACCGGAAGTATTCACACAAAACATGGGTGAATCAAGCACGATGTCGTTAAGTGTCGGAATTTCCATTATCATGATCTTATTATATCTTGCTGCATTATTCTTTAAATTGGTTACACACCGCGGGGTATATCAGCATAACGAGAAGCTCGAGGATCATGAAGCGGAAGTACCGGAGTGGAGCAGGAAAAAGGCAATTATAATACTTGCAGCCGCTACATTGGCTGTTGCTTATGTATCGGAAAAACTTGTCCATACGTTTAGCGAGGTAGGGGAAGCCTTCGGATGGTCGGAGTTATTCATCGGTGTCATTATCGTAGCGATTGTCGGTAACGCGGCAGAGCATGCTTCCGCCGTCATAATGGCCTATAAAAACAAAATGGATGTCGCTGTGGAGATTGCCGTTGGTTCCACGCTTCAAGTAGCGATGTTCGTTGCTCCTGTACTCGTATTGATTTCGTTAATGTATCCAACGAGTATGCCGCTTGTTTTCACAATGCCAGAACTAATATCAATGGTTACAGCAGTCTTTCTGGTGATCATGATCTCTAATGACGGGGAAACGAACTGGTTTGAAGGCCTTACCTTATTGGCCGCTTACTTCATTATGGGAATTGGATTTTATTTATTATAAGAATGCAGGCCTTCCGATGTGGAAGGTCTTTCTTTTTATAAAATGAAAAAATAAAAATGACTCTGCTCGGGTTAGATTTAGCAGAGTCATTTCTATATTAGTAAATTACCATTCATAAGTTATTCCAAAATTTTTCATCATGCTTTTGAAAAAGTTGAGAAAATATTCTAGAGGGTCACACCATCCTTTTACATCAGATTTAAGTATAGGCGAATTCGTTTTCTGTCATCCTTTAAAAGGGTGTCATGGATTGTTCGATAAGCATACCTCCTGAAGGTTTAATAGGTATGAACGATTTCGCCTCCTTTTTATAATGTAAAATAAGTATAACTGATTTAAATAGAAAAGTAAATATTCTGAACTTTACAAATTTATTACAAAGTTGAAATCGGAATGAAATGTATAGAATGTTGGCTAAAAACAAAATCTATAATCAATATGATTGAACCCCTCAAAAGGAGTGCGACAGAATGAAAAGAACTATTATTATTATTATGATTGCCCTAATTGCCTTCATTCAGGCGAATGTAAGTTTTGCAGCTGATATACCAGAAGTCAAAGCAAATCAGAATAAGGTGAACATCCCACCTTCAGTATTGAATATTGCAAAGGAGAATACGTATCCGAACCCGACCCAGGATCTTCCGATGCTGCAGCCAAGTAATCTGGCCAAACAATTGATCGATTCGTCGGATATCAAGATTGAAAACCCAGAACTAATCCAAATGTTGAATGAATCCGCAATTGCAAAAGCCCCGCTTGCTTTTGGATACAGGGCAACCATTTACCTTGGCCATTGGGCCTTGAATTATGAGTCTTCTGAAACTGCACCAAACTGGGAATACCAAAAGATCAATACGAATTACTATGATAATCGCGGTGGTGATGTTCCCTATAAGATCCGTTATGTCCAGGAAAGTCAGAAGGCAGTGAGTGGCGGTCTGACAGCGAAAATTCCAAAGGCTGAGGATGTTCAAAAGATGATGCTGCTAAAAGCCACTGAAAAAACGAATTTGCCTTTAGCTTTTGAAACGATCATCGGCGCTGGTACGAAAAAAGACCAAGTATATAATGTGGCTTCAAATAGGATTGGTTACTTATCCAGTTTTGCTTCCGCCGTCAATGAAAAAGGCAAGGTCACATATGGGGAAGTATATTTGAATCTAAAAGGAAATAAAAGAACCATTACGATAAAGAACATCACATCACAAGGCATCGGTGCATGGATACCGGTTCAGGACCATGTTTCCTTCAGCTTTACAGTCTCGCAGCAACCAAGGTAAATTTAAAAAACTCGCCGGATTGGCGAGTTTTTCTTCATATGGTTGACTTCCTGATCCTGAAGTCCTCATTCGGGTAGTAAGCATTTTTGACGAGAACATTCGGGCCTAGACATTTGACTGATGGGCAGTGGCAGTTCAATTCATTGGCCAGTTTCGAATTCATCCATGTGTCATAGGAATCGGTCAAGGGCTGATCTTTAATATTCCCTAATGTAGGCGCGTCCCCGAAATCGGTCACGATCACTTCCCCGGTGAAAATATTGATGTTTAACCTGGAACGTCCATCAGGGTCATTCCGTACGGTCACTTTATGTGAACCATAAAGGCGTTGAAGCAGCTTTATATCCTCTTTACTGTTATTGCAAGGATAAAATGGCAGGGTACCGAAAAGCATCCAAACATTCTCATCACGGATATCAAGCAAATGATGAATCGCTTCACGCATATTATCCAATGGTAAAGTTTCAAGTGCCGAAGCGAAATCGCTTGGATACATCGGATGAATTTCATGCCTTTGACATCCCATTTCATCGACGACCTGTCTGTGAATATGCTCAAGATGAGGCAATGTCCGTTTATTAAGCATCGTTTCAGCAGATACCAGCACACCAGCTTTTGTCAGGGCACGGGAATTTTCGATCATTTTATCGAATAGTTTCTTTCGCTGTTCCCGAGATGGTTTTCGATCCATCATGGCAAAGCCGATATCAATGAATTCATCGATCGTTCCCCAATTATGGGAAATATGCAGAACATCCAAATAAGGAATGATTTCCTCATACCGTTCCAAGTCAAGGGTCAAATTGGAATTGATTTGTGTCCGTACCCCGCGGCTGCGGGCATATTTCAATAGAGGCAAAACATAATTCTTCACTTGTTTTCTTGAAAGCATCGGTTCCCCGCCAGTGATGCTGAGCGAGCGAAGCAAGGGGATTTCATCAAGGCGCTGAATCAGTAATTCC
This sequence comes from Brevibacillus sp. JNUCC-41, assembly GCF_014844095.1. Classification (NCBI taxonomy): domain Bacteria; kingdom Bacillati; phylum Bacillota; class Bacilli; order Caryophanales; family Bacillaceae; genus Peribacillus; species Peribacillus sp. JNUCC41. The sequence continues at coordinate 2,455,780 of NZ_CP062163.1, forward strand.
AGAGGCAGGGCATCCGGGTCCTTGGGCTGAAGTGTGTAACCGACGGCACAATGCTCACAACGCATATTGCAAAGGGTGGTGGTGGTAAATTCCACGTTGGTGAGGCTGAGTTTTCCATATTGTTCAACGTCCATATATGCTTCCCAAGGATCATACTTGGGTGTAATTGGTGTTAAAAGATCTTGCTTGATTATTGACATATTTAAAACTCCTTACGTAATAATGCACTAACCCATTATGAACAATGGGAACAAAAATTGTCAAATCGCGGAGAGCTGTATTTATAGCTTGCCATTGCACTTTGAAGCAGATTTCGTTACGATGAAAGAAGAACGGAAGGAGAGTGCCTCATGGGAAAATCCATTACAGGTAAAAACGAACAATTAACATACTTAAAAGAACGCCTCACGATGTTCATGGAAGTTCTTGATCATATCGAACCGGAAACTACGGAGTTGGAAGATATAGACCGTTTAATCGGCATGATAGATGATTTGGAAGGCAAAGTGGAACAATTCAAAACCCGGGAAGACTAATATCTGTTTCGATAGTATGACTTTTTCAATGTTAATATTCATGAAGGGATGACGAGAAACCTGCGTCATCTCTTTTTAATATCAAATCTTACTGGAAATGATTGGCTATGATATTTGACCTATGGGCTATTTAAGGCGCTTTGATCATTTCTCTCCAAATTGCTGTTCATTAAGAAAAATAATTACTTGTTTTCGAAAGATTATGTTAGATGTATAATAAAACGGGTGTTGAATCATTCGCTATTTATAGAGAAGCAGGGAAATGATTAAATCTAAATCTAGGGGAAATAAGAGGGGGAAGAGAAATTTGGATATTCAAAAATTCCAAGAAAGTATGTACAGTCTTATCGTTGAAACTTCAACGAATCTTCCAAAGGATGTTCGTCGTGCGGTCAAAAGTGCAAAACAACGTGAAAATGCAGGTACTCGTTCTGCATTAAGCTTGGACACCATTACGAATAATATCACAATGGCTGACGACAATGTATCACCGATTTGTCAGGATACTGGTCTGCCGACTTTCAAAATAAAAACTCCAGTTGGCGTGAACCAACTTGAAATAAAAAAAGCAATCCGAAATGCGATCATTTTAGCGACTAAAGGCGGAAAACTTCGTCCAAACGCAGTTGACTCTTTATCGGGTGAAAATAGCGGGGATAACCTTGGGGAAGGTCTTCCGGTCATTAAATTCGATCAATGGGAAAAAGACTATATTGATGTTCGCCTTATCTTAAAAGGCGGCGGCTGTGAAAATAAAAACATCCAATACAGTCTGCCTATGGAACTTGAGGGATTGGGGAAAGCGGGCCGTGATTTGGACGGAATCCGTAAATGTGTACTTCACTCTGTCTACCAAGCACAAGGACAAGGCTGCAGTGCCGGCTTCATCGGCGTTGGTATCGGTGGGGACCGTTCATCCGGATATGATCTGGCAAAGGCTCAACTCTTCCGCAGTAATGAAGATGTGAATCCGAATGAAGACCTTCGTAAACTTGAAGATTACATCATGAAATCAGCTAATGAATTGGGAATCGGCACGATGGGCTTTGGCGGCGAAACTACACTGCTTGGGTGTAAAATCGGTGTCATGCACCGTATTCCGGCAAGCTTTTTCGTATCCGTTGCTTACAACTGCTGGGCGTTCCGCCGTTTAGGAGTGAAAGTCAATCCTGAAACAGGTGAAATCAATGAGTGGTTGTATCAAGAAGGCGAGAAAATTGACTTTGCTTTAGAAGCAGAAAAAGCAGCGAAGGACGAAGTGGCAGCCGCTGCTGAACCGGACGTTAAAGCTTCCCGTGAAATCACCCTGCAAGCACCAATCACGGAAGAACAAATCCGCGAATTAAAAGTTGGTGACGTCGTTCATATTAACGGCAGAATGTATACAGGCCGTGACGCGATCCACAAGCATTTATCTGAAAATCCTGCACCAATCGACCTGGATGGACAAATCATCTATCATTGTGGTCCGGTTATGCTGAAGGACGAAGAAGGTAAATGGCATGTGAAGGCTGCCGGACCGACAACGAGTATTCGTGAAGAACCATACCAAGGCGATATCATGAAACGATTCGGCATCCGTGCAGTTATCGGTAAAGGTGGAATGGGACCAAAAACTCTGGAAGCACTTAATGAACACGGCGGCGTTTATCTAAACGCAATCGGCGGGGCTGCTCAATATTATGCAGACTGCATCAAATCCGTCGAAGGCGTGAACTTCACTGAATTTGGTATTCCAGAAGCGATGTGGCATCTGAATGTTGAAGGATTTACTGCAGTAGTAACTATGGATTCACATGGAAACAGCCTGCATAAAGACGTTCAGCAATCTTCATTGGAAAAGTTGGCACAATTCAAAGAACCAGTATTTAAATAAATGTATGGAAAAAGACGCTCACCAAACGGTTGGGCGTCTTTTTCATAGCTTATTCTTCTATTTCCGGCAGTGGATCGATCCTTGATGCATCCTCTAAATTCAATCCACTTTTCACAAAATGAACAAACACTCCACCACTTAAACCAAGACAACCAACAAAGCCTAAAGTGATAACCCATTCCAGCATTTCATTCCCCCCCTGCTAATGTATATGAAAAAAAGGCGAAAATTACCTCAGAAAAGTACAATCTTTTGGAAAGGTCGCACATACATTAGAAGAGAAAGGGGGGATTTTCATGCAGAATAACTACTTCTTATTCTTTATGGCCATGCTAACTGGTTTTGCTTTCATCAAACTTCCTGTGGCAAACACGATTTTCTCCGGACTTGAAACATTCCTTGACGTAGTCGGAATTGTAATCGTTCTCATTTTCGCTATCGCCATTATTTGGAAGGCGGCACAAGCGTTATTTAAAGGATAAACAAAGCATGGGGGGCCTATCCTTTTTGGAGGATGGGCCTTTTTTTGGTGGATTTAAGTTTGGCGGGGAAATACCTCTAATAATTTGGCCCGCGGTACTAAAATTGGTTCCTGAGCGTAGTGAATTAGACATGGAATCCAATAATTCGACATTCACAATATCATGCATATAAATCTCCATGTTCCAAACAATAAGAAAAAAGGACATGGGGGATATTCCAATGAAAAAAAAGGTGATTTTATCCGCTTTAATATGCTTGATATGCTCTTTGGCAAGCCCAGCTTTTGCAGAATCCTATAACTGGGGTTTCAATAAAGGAAAAAATGGGACACCTGCCGATGCAGGTGAAAAATTCAATAAGATGCTGCCTGAATATGAAGCGATTTATAAAGGGGATACAAGGAAAAAAGTCGTTTATTTAACATTTGATAACGGTTATGAAAATGGCTATACGGCCCAGATTTTAGATGTTCTGAAGAAACATGGTGCTCCAGGAGCTTTTTTTGTCACGGGTCATTATTTAAAGACCGCACCTGAGCTTGTTGTCCGTATGGCTAATGAGGGGCATATCGTAGGAAACCATTCATGGAACCATCCGGATATGACCAGCGTGACGGACGATGTGATACGCATGGAACTTGAGCGGGTAAAAAAAGCAACGGAAAAATTAACGGGGCAAAAAGGAATGAATTACTTAAGGCCGCCTCGTGGGGTATTTAATGAGAGAACGATGAGAGTCGCAAAAAAAGAAGGGTATTACCACATCTTCTGGTCACTGGCATATAAAGACTGGATTGTTGATCAACAAAAGGGTGCCGCGTTCGCACACGATGAAGTGCTTAAGCAGATTCATCCTGGCGCGATTTTATTACTGCATACCGTATCGAAGGATAATGCGGAAGCATTGGACTCGATTCTGACGGATCTTGAAAAACAGGGGTACACATTCAGTAGCCTTGATGCTTTAATGATTGAGAAACAATTGCCGAACCGAATGCTTTATTAAAATGAGAAGCGGGTCCTGTAGTGATAATTCAGGTCCCGCTTTTATCCATTCTCTTTAATTTCAAGTAATATTTCTGGAAACATGCTATAATACGTGGAAAACTGCTAAAGGATGGATCGCTTGTGTGGACAGAAAAATTACAGGTTCAAGGACCCTATAATTTCGATCTAGTTCTCGAACGGTTATCGTTAGACCCACTTCAGGTAGTTGATTTTACTAACAGGACGGTAAAAGTTCCGCTATATATAGAAAAAGAACCAATCGTTTTGCAGGTTCAGGCAATAGGAAATATCGATGAACCATCTTTTATCATCAAAGGTCATTCAGAGGTTTACAAGTCAAAAGCAATCGAACGGTTAAAAAAGGTTTTTCATTGGCATCAGCCATTAGAAGGCGTTTCCCGGCATTTCCGGGAAACAGATTTAAGTAAAATCTTCGAAGAGCACCGCGGTACTGCCATAGTCTTGGACTTCGATTACTACAGTTGCCTCGTCAAATGCATCATACATCAGCAATTGAACTTATCCTTTGCCCATACGCTCACGGAACGATTCGTTAAAACCTTCGGCTACCAGTTGGAAGGTGCCTGGTTTTACCCGACACCGGAAACAACAGCCCAACTTCGAATCGAACAATTAAGAGCCATTCAATTCAGTGGCCGGAAAGCCGAATACGTCATCGGACTTTCAGAGCAGATCACTCAAGGCCATCTCAACCTTGATATAATGGAGAAGCTATCCGATCAAGAGGTTATGGACACACTAATAAAAATACGCGGTATCGGTAGATGGACGGCTGAAAACTTCCTGCTTTTTGGACTTGGCCGGCCGAACCTATTTCCTAAAGCCGATATTGGCATTCAAAATGCCTTGAAAATATTATATGGCTTACCGCAAAAGCCAACCCAAGAAGAAATGGAGTCCTACAGTGTGAAATGGGCCCCATATCTAAGCTACGCTTCCCTCTATTTGTGGAGAAGCATTGAAAAACGGAGTGAAAAGAAATGACAAACATTCAAGATACAAAACTGGAAGTGAATCAAACCCTTCCCCTTACGATTAAACGGCTTGGCATTAACGGGGAGGGAGTAGGTTATTTCAAAAAGAAAGTCGTCTTCGTCCCAGGTGCATTGCCTGGTGAAGAAATTGTAGCTTTGGTCACAAAGGTTCAGCCAAACTTCACCGAGGCGAAAATAAAAACCATCCGTAAAGAATCACCGCATCGCATTGCAGCGCCATGTCCAGTTTACGCTGAATGCGGCGGATGTCAGTTACAGCATTTAAGCTATGCCCAGCAGCTAATTGAAAAACGCGATATCGTCATTCAAGCGATGGAACGTCATTATAAATTCCCAGTTTCTTCATTAAATGTAAGAGAAACAATCGGCATGGAAGATCCTTGGAATTACCGCAACAAAAGTCAGTACCAAGTCGGCCAAAAAGATGGCAAATTGATTGCTGGCCTTTACGGCTTGAATTCCCACACACTGATCGATATCCCGAATTGCCTTGTACAGCATAAGGCAACAAATAAGGTAACGCGGACAGTGAAAAAAATACTAAAGAACCTGAACATCTCGATTTATAACGAAAGAAAAAGAAAAGGTGTGATCCGTACGGTCATCACACGGGTAGGATTTGAAACGGGTGAAGTGCAGGTTGTCCTCGTTACTGGTGCGGAGGAAATTCCACAAAAAGACCAGTTGCTTAAACAAATTCGTGACCAACTGCCAGAAGTGAAATCGGTCGTTCAAAACATCAACAACCGGAACACATCACTTATCTTTGGCGAAAAAACGATTCACCTGGCAGGCGAAAAAGTCATCAACGAAACATTGGGTGACCTATCATACGAACTATCAGCCCGTACATTCTTCCAGCTTAACCCGGTCCAAACTGTTCGCTTATATGATGAAGTGAAAAAAGCGGCAGCCTTAACCGGCACGGAAAAAGTGGTTGACGCTTATTGCGGTGTCGGGACCATTGGCCTGTGGCTGTCCGAAAATGCCAAGGAAGTCAGAGGAATGGACGTCATTAAAGAATCCATTGAGGACGCCAAGAAAAATGCAAAAAAACATAAACGGAACAATGTATACTATGAAACAGGCAAAGCCGAGAATATCCTTCCACGCTGGACCAAAGAAGGCTGGAAACCGGACGTATTGGTCGTCGACCCGCCAAGATCCGGCTGTGATCAATCGTTACTGCAGACAATCTTGAAAGTTAAACCGAAAACCATTGTGTACGTATCATGCAACCCGTCCACATTGGCGAAGGACTTACAAGAACTGGGCTCTTCTTATAGTGTGGAGGCCATGCAGCCGGTGGACATGTTCCCTCAGACGAGCCATGTTGAAGTAGTGACCTCATTGAAGCTGATTGAAGAATAAGCAGAGTGATCCGGGAATCTGTAAAAGGTTCTCGGATTTTAATCTGCGTTTATTTCCATCCATTTGTGAAATAATGAAAGTACTGTGAAAATCGAGAAATACGTAGGAGGGTTTTGGATGCATAATCATGATATATTAATTCGATTAAGATATGCGCTGGATATTAAAGATAAAGACATGGTTGAGATATTTAAACTCGGGGAGATTGAAGTGACAAGAGAAGAAGTCATGCAGATGCTCACAAAACCAAAAGATGATTATTATGATGAATATGATGATGATATGGATGAAGCTGAAGATGGGGTAAACTGTAATAACATGATGCTAGAGTCCTTCTTAAATGGTTTGATCATTTTTAAACGAGGGAGACAAGAGCCAAAACCTGGTCAGCCTCAAAGTCAGGCACCGGCTGTAAAGAATAAGGAAAGTATGAATAATATCCTTCTGAAGAAACTGAAAATAGCATTGACATTAACAAGTGAGGATATGATTGATATCTTGGAAGATGCAGGAGTTATGATAACCAAAGGGGAATTAAGCGCTATATTAAGAAAAGTGGGTCATAGGAATTATAAAGAGTGCGGGGATCGATACGCTAGGAACTTCCTAAAAGGATTAACTTTGAGATATAGGGGATAAGGGTTCTGTAACCTCATGATATTTAGGCCGTGATTTCGTGAAAAGCACTTTTTCGATTTCAGGGTCTTTTTCTATTCGAAGACATTAGAAAGTGAGAAATAATTTGAAAACAGAAGGCACCCCTTAGACACCTTCTGCACATTCATACAAGTTGATTAACCTCTTAAAAAGTCTGGTTTTGCGAAATGTGGGTTGGGATATTTATAGAAGCCTTCTCCTGCTTCTCTTCCGATTTTCCCTTTATCGATATATTCTGTTTTCAATAAGTTTGCCAGCTTTTCAACCTCTGGATCACCTGTCGCTTTCGCTTTTGCAAGTGAAATATTATAAGCGGTATTGATTCCTACCACATCTAAAATGGCGAAAGGTCCAAGCGGTGCTCCTGTTGCGACCATCCACGTTTTATCGATGGTTTCCGTATCAGCCACTCCTTTTAATAAGAGCATTTGGGCAGCATCCAAAAGAGGAACCAATAAGGAATTTAAAATATAGCCTGGCTGCTCTTTATGTAAAGGCAGAGGAACCATTCCAATCGCTTTTGCAAATTCAATCACTTCATCGAACACTTCATTATCCGTTCCTGGATGTTTCATGATTTCTGCGGTATTGTTTTTCCAGATTTCATTAGCGAAGTGTAAAGCCAGGAATTTTTTTGGACGGCCTGTCGCTTCGGCAAATTGGCTTGGTAATAATGTAGAAGAGTTCGTGGCGAAAATTGTTTTTTCAGGAGCAACTTTTCCTAACTCTGTGTAAAAATCCGTTTTGATTTGAACTACTTCTGGAATCGCTTCAATCACAAGGTCAGCTTCGGCAACTGCTACAGATAAATCACTGTGGAAAGATATGCGGGCATAAGCAGTATTAAGATCTTCCTCAGTAGCGCCTATGTCTTCTTTATAATATGGCTTCAAATTAATGATCCTATCTTTTGCACGTTCTAATGCTTCATCATTAATATCATATACTGACACGTTGAACCCTTTGAATGCGGTTTGAAATGCGATCTGACTTCCTAAAACGCCGCTGCCGGCAATCGTGATATTTTTATAATTCACAGCCATTCTCCTTTATTTCTTTAAATATCTCTTCTTGTTAATTATTTCACTTATCTTGAAAATAGATGCAGGAATAAACTTGATATAGTTTTTTTTCCTTTAAAAGAACGGATAAACACGCATATAGGCAGACCGTTTTTAATGGTCTATATCATTCGTATATGGGAAGAAGAATCATAGAGAAGCATGATAGGAGGAATGAAAGATGGCCAAAACAATTTTCATTACTGGAGCGGGCAGCGGGCTTGGTAGAGGAGCTGCACTCGGGTTAGCAAAGCAGGGACACCGTGTAATCGCCACAACGGAAATCACTTCCCAGAAAACGGATCTTATGAGGGAGGCGCAGGAACGGGGCCTGGATATGGAAGTCTTCAAATTGGATATTGCAAATGAACGTGATCGAGCAAGGATTGATAATCATGACTTTGATGTATTTGTTGCAAATGCGGCGATCAATGAAGGAGGACCGCTCGGAGAAATGCCGATGGATCGATTCAGGGCAATCTTCGAAGTGATAATTTGTAAGTTGTGCATGAATTGTGGACAAAGGAAAAGAAATAGGGAAAATCCTTATTCTTATTTTCTTTCTCCCATTCTTTTGCATGACTTTTTGTTTTTTTTGATCGCTATGTGAGACTTAATTGTATCCGAGCTGATCAGCAGCTCTCTTTTATTGTTGTATTGGACTTAAGCGTCCATTAGTACAATGTATAACAGACAAAAAAGAGGATGATTAATCCCCTTAGTTTACTTGTCTTCATTTGTTTGTTCATCAGGTTTTTGGACGATTTCTTTTAGTTCCCCAATGTCACCTTTTGCATTGATAATCTCAAAAATCTCATTTAGGCCTTCTGAGGTTTTTTCATCTTCTGTTTTCACTATATCCCTCCTTACTTGTGGTTATTTGTTAATGTCTCCAAAAAACAGAAGATAAAACATCGTTTACATTGAAAAGTGATGATGATTTTCTCTTCGTATTTCCGTTGATATAAGCGCATTCTAGGCGGATGTTTATTGTAAAACTACAAAAATTTCGATTTTTTTGTCCGCACAATATGGACAACGTTAAAATTATCTATTATTATGATTGTTATAACTCTTAGTATAAAGGGGTTTAGGTTAATCTGGTGTGTGTTTTTGGAGAAGACACATGTATTTTCAGAAAAAATGAAATAAATACAATGTTTTTTTTAATAGGGGTAAAACATATAAAAATCATACATTTATTCCAGCCAGCAATGAGGGGGTATATTAAATGTCAAGTGAAGTATTAAATCAATTTTTGAAAGAAAATTTGGAAGATTTAAAAGAAAAGGGACTATACAACGTAATTGATCCGGTGGAAGGTCCAAACGGTCCGGTAATCACGATTGCAGGCAGGAAGTTAATTAATTTATCATCAAATAACTATTTAGGTTTAGCAACAGATCGACGATTAATAGAGGCTTGCATAGAAGCGACGAAAACATATGGTGTCGGAGCCGGTGCTGTTCGTACAATTAACGGAACATTGGATATTCACGTCAAATTAGAAGAAAAGCTTGCAGAATTTAAACATACAGAAGCCGCAATTGCTTATCAATCTGGATTTAACTGTAATATGGCAGCGATTTCAGGAGTGATGGATAAACATGACGCCATCCTTTCAGATGAACTGAATCATGCTTCAATCATTGATGGATGTCGATTATCCAAGGCGAAAATTATTCCCTTTATCCATTCCGACATGGACGATTTACGGACAAAAGCGCGCCAAGCAAAGGAGTCCGGGTTGTATAACAAAGTCATGATCATTACTGATGGAGTTTTCTCGATGGACGGGGATATTGCCAAGCTTCCTGAAATTGTGAAAATTGCAGAAGAGTTTGACTTAATCACCTATGTTGATGATGCACATGGATCAGGTGTATTGGGTAATGGTGCAGGAACGGTAAAACATTTTGGGTTATCGGATAAAGTGGATTTCCAAATTGGAACATTATCCAAAGCCATTGGTGTTGTTGGAGGCTATGTAGCAGGAAAGAAAGATTTGATTGACTGGTTAAAGGTGAGAAGCCGTCCATTTTTATTTTCAACGGCTGCCACACCGGGTGCAGTTGCAGCTAGTATAGAAGCCATCGAGATTTTGATGAATAGCTCAGAACTTCAAAATAAGCTGTGGGAAAACAGCGATTACTTGAAAAAAGGCCTAAAGGAATTAGGTTTTGATATCGGGGAGAGCGAAACACCGATTACGCCTTGCATCATAGGGGATGAAGCAAAAACCCAGCAATTCTCAAAGAGGTTGAATGAAGAAGGTGTATATGCTAAATCAATCGTATTCCCTACCGTTCCAAAGGGTACAGGAAGAGTTAGGAATATGCCTACTGCTGCTCATACAAAAGAGATGCTGGACCGTGCAATTGCCATTTATGAAAAAGTGGGAAAAGAGATGTCGATCATATAAGAGATTGCTTGTTTCAGAGTTTAAAACATAGGGAGGGATTTTTGATGAAAAAGGTCTTAGTAACGGGGGCTTTAGGTCAAATTGGTTCAGAACTTACGCTGAAAATGAGAGAGATTTATGGAGCTGACAATATCATTGCAACAGATATTCGAAAAACGGACAGCGATGTTGCCCTATCAGGTCCATTTGAGATTTTAGATGTTACAGATGAAAAAGCGATGTTTAACATGGCAAAAAAACATGAAGTGGATACAATTATACATTTAGCCGCTTTATTGTCAGCAACAGCTGAAAAGAAACCTCTTTTAGCTTGGCATTTAAACATGGGCGGATTGGTCAATGCTTTAGAATCGGCACGGGAACTCGATTGCCAATTATTCACACCTAGTTCGATTGGTGCGTTTGGCCCAACCACACCTAAAGATTGGACACCGCAAGACATCATTCAACGGCCGAATACGATGTACGGGGTGAATAAAGTATCCGGAGAGTTATTATGTGATTATTATCATCATAAATTTGGGGTTGATACGAGGGGGCTTCGATTCCCGGGACTGATTTCGTATGTCACGCCTCCTGGCGGTGGAACTACCGACTATGCAGTTGAAATTTACTATGAAGCGATTAAAAATAAGCGATATACTTCTTACATTGATAAGGGAACGTATATGGATATGATGTATATGCCTGATGCTTTAGCTGCCATCATTAATCTAATGGAGGCAGATGCCTCAAAATTAAAACATCGCAATTCTTTCAATGTGTCAGCCATGAGCTTTGATCCGGAGCAAATTGCTGCCGAGATTAAAAGGCATATTCCGGAATTTATCATGAATTATGAGGTCGATCCTGTAAGACAATCCATTGCCGATAGTTGGCCGAATACAATAGATTCAACTTGTGCAAAGGAAGAGTGGGGATTCAAGGCGGAATATGATTTAGAGAAAATGACGAATGATATGTTGTTGAAGCTGAGGTTAAAGTCCCTTTTAGTAACAGCATGAATTAACCTGCCTGCCGAATAAAAGAGTTGCAATACTCTTTTATTCGAGTTATTTTATACAGAGGAATTTTAACGCTTAAGGGATGGGCTGTTATAAACGATAAAAAGTAAGCGCTTTCTATGACGCCTTGAACAGAATTAAGATATACATGAAATTTGATAGTAATCTTTCTAACTGTCAGGATTGATTAAGAGTGAAGAATGATTTTATGAGGCAGCTTTAAGAAAGATTCAAAAAAGTGGGGCCTGCTATATCATTTCTATACTAAATAGGGAGTGTATTAAGCATCTTGCATTAAATTTCGACTATTAGTAGTGTAGGGGGAAATGGAATGGCAAACAAAGATTTGAATAGGGACTTGAAAAGTCGTCATATTCAGATGATCGCTTTGGGCGGAACGATTGGTGTCGGTTTATTTATGGGTTCAGCCAGCACGATTCAATGGACAGGTCCGTCAGTGATGTTAGCTTATGCGATCTCTGGGATATTTATATTCTTGATCATGCGTGCAATGGGGGAAATGTTGTATTTAGAGCCAAGTACAGGTTCATTTGCAACATTTGGTTATAAGTACATTCATCCATTGGCAGGGTATATGACAGCATGGAGTAACTGGTTCCAGTGGGTTATTGTCGGGATGGCAGAAATAATTGCAGTGGGGACGTACATGCAGTATTGGTTCCCTGATCTCCCGGCTTGGATTCCAGGTTTAATCGCAATGGTGATTCTTGGAGCAGCGAACTTAATTTCCGTTAAATCCTTTGGGGAAATTGAATTTTGGTTTGCACTGATTAAAATCGTAACGATCATATTAATGATCGTTGCAGGATTTGGACTTATTTTCTTTGGAATCGGTAATGGAGGGGAAGTCTTAGGATTATCGAATCTTTGGGAACATGGTGGTTTATTTACAGGTGGTTGGAAGGGCTTCTTCTTTGCTCTCTCACTGGTGGTTGCCGCTTATCAAGGTGTAGAATTAATCGGGATTACGGCTGGTGAAGCAAAAAATCCGCAAGAAACGATAACCAAAGCAATTCAAAGTACCATTTGGCGTATTTTAATTTTCTATATCGGTGCGATTTTCATTATTGTAACCGTTTACCCTTGGGATCAATTAAGTGCGATTGGCAGTCCATTTGTTGCTACTTTTGCGAAGGTTGGTATCACGGCAGCAGCTGGAATCATTAATTTTGTCGTAATCACGGCTGCAATGTCTGGCTGCAATAGTGGTATTTACAGTGCAGGACGCATGCTTTACACATTAGGGATGAATGGCCAAGCGCCAAAATTCTTTGCGAAAGTATCTAATAGCGGTGTACCTTTATTCGGTACGTTCGGAGTGATAGTAGGATTAGCAATTGGGGTTGTTTTAAGTTATATTGCACCAGAAAATTTATTTGTGCATGTATATAGTGCGAGTGTACTTCCTGGTATGATTCCGTGGTTTGTCATTCTGATCAGCCAAATCCAATTCAGGAAAATTAAAAAAGCCGAAATGCACAATCATCCCTTCAAGATGCCTTTTGCACCTGTTACAAACTACCTGACCATCGCTTTCTTGATCATGGTATTAATCGGTATGTGGTTTAATGATGACACCCGTATATCACTAATGGTTGGAATAGGTTTTCTGGCTATCGTTGCAATTAGTTATTTCGCTTTTGGAATAGGCAAGCGTGTACAAGCCGATGCTCAGACAATGGCTCAGAAGGAAGATAAAGTGGGTTGATCCATCATTCACTTTGGGTTTTGAAAAGGGTTGCTTCGGCAGCCCTTTTCCAATGAAACTAAAAGGGCAGTTTAGTTACCAAGAGATGATAAAATGATAGTTGAAGATGAAAGTTGTGTCATAGATATTGCTTGTTGGATATATGAGGTGTATAGTGACCTTGGATATCCCGAGAAGCAACTGAAAACAGTAAGTAAGGTTCTTGTTGAGCTCCCTTAGTTAATTAACAGCTTTCTGGGCTATGGTGATTGGGGCGAGGGCAATCTAGTTAATGACATCAGGATACGTTTCCGCCAAAGTTTAGCGTAAGTTAACTGTGCGATGTGATTACTTCTTAAGATAGAATGTTAAAAATCATCAAAAAAGGAGACATTGACAATGACCACTTCAAAAAAGAATTTGAGGACTTGCGAAAAGGGTCACAAATACTATAAATCCAGCGACTGTCCGAACTGCCCTGTATGTGAGCAAGAACGCAAACCTGACATCGGATTTCTTTCAGTGCTTTCGGCACCAGCCAGACGCACATTGGAAAACAATGGGGTAACCTCTTTACATCAGCTATCAACATATAGTGAAAAAGAGATTTTGAAGTTTCACGGTATGGGACCAGCTTCCTTACCTAAACTTAGGGATGCTCTGGAGACAGGTGGGTTATCATTCAAAGATTAACCACCTAGAATGTTTAATCATGCAGGAACGCCCTTTATGCCTGCTAGTTCCATACATTCAACTTCTTTCATCAAGTCATAGGGTCTTTATGTAAATAAGGGATCAGGAACATCTTTTTTTATGGTCATCATCCTTGTTAAACTGATAGTAACTCTAAAAAGTGAGGTAACGAAAAATCATGAGTTCCTATACTCCCTATTATGAATTCAATCGAAAAAAGTGGGCATCTTTGCGAAACCATACCCCTCTTCCTTTAACTGAAGAAGAATTGGATAACTTAAAAGGAATTAATGAAGAAATATCCATTCAGGAAGTAGAAGAGGTTTACTTGCCCTTGACTCGTTTAATCAATTTATATGTTGAAGCATCTCAGCAGCTTAATACAGCCACTTCTTCCTTTCTAAAAACTGATGATAAAAAAGTACCTTATATCATTGGAATTGCAGGGAGTGTTGCTGTAGGAAAGAGTACGACAGCAAGGTTACTTCAGACCTTATTATCTAGATGGGATAATCATAGAAACGTAGGTCTTGTCACTACCGACGGGTTTTTGTACCCCAATGATCTATTAGAAGAAAAAGGACTGATGAAAAGAAAAGGGTTTCCTGAAAGTTATGATACGCAAAAATTAATTAACCTTATCGGGGATGTAAAAGCAGGAAAAAATAAAGTGGAAGTTCCAATCTACTCACATTTGAAGTATGACATTTTGCCAAATGAAGTGCAGACTATCTATAATCCGGATATTTTAATAGTGGAAGGTATTAATGTTCTTCAAGTTGATAAGGAAAATCAAGTATTCGTCAGTGACTTTTTTGATTTCTCACTTTATGTAGATGCAGACGCAAATGACATAGAGCGGTGGTATGTTGAAAGGTTCCTATTACTTCAAAAGACCGCATTTCAAAGTCCCGAATCCTATTTTCATCGTTATATTGACTTGTCCGAAGAACAAGCCATTAAACAAGCGACCCAAATTTGGGAAGAAATTAATTTGAAAAATTTACATGAAAATATACTGCCGACAAAAGGACGGGCAAAACTCGTTTTAACAAAAGGACCAGATCACAAAGCTGAAAATATCTATTTGCGAAAATGATAACTTGAATAATGTTTTTTTATAATAACAATAAAGGATAAAATTTCATTTATAAGGGACATGCAATAAGTCTTAAAATTAGGAATATTTTCAATGACCGTACCTAATATTGGTTTAATTATCAGTAATTATTGGTATTGTTATAATATCTAATTATTGGGTGAAATTTATGATCCGAGTTAAAAAGGTAGTAGTTTAGCAATTTCAGGAAGGGCCTTGTTTTTTCGGGAAATGGTTACAGAAACTTCTAATTCCACTTCCGATTTTGTCAATAAATGTGTATTTTCGTTACTTTTTCTGATGTGTCAATATTATTTCGCTAACAGTTTCTTCCTTCGATAAGGGGAAGTTGCTGAAGAAATCTTTTTCTTCGACTATCATGGCGGATAAGTTTAAGCTAATTTCTTCACAAAATCAATTTTCTAACAAAAAAAGTAATAGTAGAATATTTTAATCTATGAAATAATAATAATAGATTATGATATAGTTATAAGGAGACAGAAAAGGTGTGTTCCTAGTTCATGCCTGGCTTTTGGTGACACCTAAACAGGAGCGCCTACATCTTTTTTGCAAATATAGGGGATAAGGAAGGTTATAATGAGCAACATACAGAAACAAACAGACGTTATCTTAATTGGCGGCGGAGTCATGAGCGCGACTTTGGGATCATTACTGAAAGAGTTAGCACCGGAATGGGAAATCAAAGTATTTGAGAAGCTTGCAAACGCAGGAGAAGAAAGCTCTAACGAATGGAATAATGCGGGTACGGGACATTCTGCACTGTGCGAGCTTAACTATACATCCGAAAAATCTGACGGATCTATAGATATTAGCAAAGCAATTAAAATTAATGAACAGTTCCAAGTTTCATTGCAGTTTTGGTCGTATCTTGTAAACTGTAAGCTGATTGATAATCCGCAAGACTTTATCATGCCATTGCCTCATATGAGTATGGTACAAGGGGATAAAAATGTAGCGTTCTTAAAGAAACGTTTTGAAGCACTGTCAAAAAATCCTCTGTTCCAAGGTATGGAGTATTCCGATGACCCAGCAAAACTGATGGAATGGATTCCACTTATTATGCAAGACCGTCCATCGAATGATTCTATAGCGGCAACAAAAATTGATTACGGTACAGACGTTAACTTTGGTGCTTTAACACGCATGTTGTTTGACCATCTAAAGACTAAAAACGTCGATATCAAATATAAACATAGTGTTGATAATGTTAAACGTGCCAGCGATGGCTCATGGGAATTAAAAGTGCGTAATGTCGATACTGGCAGCGTAGAACGCCATAATGCTAAATTCGTCTTTATCGGAGGCGGGGGCGGAAGCTTGCATTTGCTGCAAAAATCCGGTATTCCTGAAGGGAAACATATCGGCGGATTCCCGGTAAGCGGATACTTCATGGTATGTAATAATCCTGAAGTTGTTGAGCAGCATCATGGAAAAGTATACGGAAAAGCTAAAGTTGGCGCACCGCCAATGTCTGTTCCGCATCTTGATACACGTTTTATCGACAATAAAAAATCGTTGCTATTTGGACCATTTGCGGGCTTCTCACCGAAGTTCCTAAAAACAGGTTCAATGTTCGATTTAATAACTTCCGTAAAACCGAATAATGTTTTAACTATGTTGGCGGCAGGCGCAAAAGAAATGCCATTGACAAAATACCTGATCCAGCAGGTTATGTTATCGAAAGAACAGCGCATGGAAGAGTTAAGGGAGTTCATCCCGAACGCTAAGAGCGAGGATTGGGATTTAGTAGTAGCTGGCCAACGTGTACAAGTCATCAAGGATACTGCAGAAGGCGGCAAAGGTACACTTCAATTTGGTACGGAAGTTGTCAGTGCATCCGATGGCTCGATTGCAGCATTGCTAGGTGCATCTCCAGGTGCTTCTACTGCTGTTCACGTTATGCTTGAGGTAATTAATAAATGTTTCCCGCAACGTATGAAAGAGTGGGAACCGAAAATTAAAGAAATGATTCCTTCTTATGGAGAATCACTCATGCAAAATCCAGAGCTGCTGCACGATATTCAAACTTCAACTTCAGAGACGCTTGGTCTGAGCAAAAAAAAAGAGCTAGTTTATAGTTAATTTTTGGATGTGAAGCAACATTGAAATTAAAAACAACAGAACCTTTAATCGATCTTTGATTGAAGGTTCTGTTTTTGTCTTGAAGCTTACTCAATTAATGGTGCTTACTTGTAGACAAACTCGATGAAAATTGAGTTTGTCTATATTTTTTTATGCGAAATCTTTTTGGGATGCATTAATTGCAACCCTCAGTTTGTAGGCAAAAAGGGTTCTATCTAAAAGTTAAAAACAAAGTTGATTGGAGCGGGTGTTCGAGACTCCAGCTTAGTAAAGTGCGTCTAGGGGAGACCCCGCAGGCGCAAGCCGAGGAGGCTCCCAGACTGCCCGCGGAAAGCGAATGCCCTTCGTTCCAATCTACGTCCAAATTGTACAAGCGCTTCTAATGTATATCTGAATTTATTTGGGAAATGGTCTCTTTATCACAAATGACGAAAAGCTGTGCATCGTCAGGAATTCGTTCATCTAATTTTTGGTTTATGTTGAGATCACCACGATTTGCTACCAGTGTGGCTCCTTTATTAAGGAGATCTATGAACGCATCACGATAGGTTAACCATTCATCTTGTTTAGAAATCTCATACATAGTTTCTTCATACTTTGTGCTCATAAGTTCAGAATACATATGGATGACTCCATGAGAAAATAATGACCGTACTGCAGCGTGGGAGATCATTTCTTGTGTAGGAATAAACTCATCCACCTGTACACGCTCGAATAAACGAATATGCTTTTGATTGATCACTTCGGCGGTGACATGAATGGACGTACTCGTTTTTTCCTCAATGGCCGTTATGGCAGTGGCGACCAATAATGTCTTTCCATCGACGAGTAATGGATCTTTTGTAGCATAATTATCTTGTGTTATTTGGTCAGCAAAAATGATAACACCTTTTGCTCTAGGAAGATTTGCACGGAGTAAAGTTTCTTCATCGGTAGCATCACCGCGAACATAAAACAGACGCTCCTCCAACATGGGGGCTTTTTCCAAGTTATCAATGATTACAATATCAATGGTTTCATCAGATTTAAAAATTTCTTGGAGTGCTGATTTTGACTTATCACTCCATCCAATCAGAATGATATGATTTTTACCTGTATATTTCATTTTTCCACCAACTTTACGTTTTTCGATAAGATATACAGATTTAATGATTTTTCCAATGAAAAGACTAACAAGCCCGATACCAGTGATGTAAAGACCAATGGTAAATGCTTTTCCAAGGTCGGTGACCGGCGCATAGTCTCCAAAGCCAACCGTAGCAAGCGTTGTAAGAACCCAGTAAACTGAGGTTAAATATGATTCGAAGGTCTGTGGCTCTATAGAATAAGCAACATACGCAGCAACTAATATGTATAAAATGGCAAATGGAATAAAGATTCTACCTCTTAATTTAATCAGGTAATATATTATTTTTTTTACCGTAATCCTCATCATACCCATCCTAGTTTTCAAGTCATCATCAATTAAATTTTATAATTCCCCAATTTAACAATTAATTAAACGTAAGTTTGTCATCCCTAATAAGAAATCCCCCTTTAGTTGCATAAGAAAAAACAATTCAATTAACATTTGAACGCTCATAAACTAGAATATAACCGCCCTCTAATGGTCTTGTTTTACAGGTATCGATGGCATGTCGGCTATTTTAAAAGTGAAGGTTTCCATATCCTTTTTTTGATTTTCCATCACTGAAAAAATATTGGGGGAAACATCCAAAAAAATTATTTAAAGAAAATAATGTATATTCTAAAAATTCATATTATAATACTTTATTCTTATGCTATATTATAGGGAGAATTATTTATTATCACGTATAATCTAAGAATTGGAGTGATTTGAATGAAGAAACTTGGTTTATTGAGTATGTTTTTGATTCTAACTATCTTTATCTCGGCTTGTGGAACCAATGAAGAAAAAAGTGCAGGTGAGGAAAAGGAACCAGAAAAGGTATATAAAATTGGTGTGGATACGACTTATCCTCCTTTTGAATTTAAAGAGGGGAACGAATATAAAGGTATTGATATAGAATTGATTAATGCAATCGCGAAAGACCAGGATTTTAAAATCAAATTGTCTCCGATGGATTTTGGCGGAATCATTCCGGCCATGCAAGCCAATCAGCTTGATGTGGCCATTGCGGGCATGAGCATTACAGAGGAAAGAAAAAAGGTAGTAGATTTCTCAACACCGTATTTTGATGCGGGATTAACAATAGTTGTTAAAAATGATAATACAAGCACTAAAACTGTTAAAGATCTTAAAGGAAAAACCATTGCAGTCAAAAAAGGGACAACAGGTGCTAAATATGCACAGGATAATGCTACGAAACTAGGAATTAAAGTAGTTCAATTCAATGATAGTCCAGCGATGTTCCAGGAAGTGGCCAACGGTAATGCGGATGCTCTTATAGAAGATTACCCGGTTATCTCCTATGCGATCGCCCAAAAAGATCTTGGGTTGAAAATCGTAGGTGACCGTTTGAATGGTGACCAATATGGAATTGCTGTATTGAAGGGACAAAACAAGGATTTATTGAAGAAAATAAATGATGGTCTTGCCAATCTGAAAAAAGACGGCACGTATGATGAAATTATTAAAACGTATCTTGGTGAATAAACAATAGATTAAAGCTCGGTAGGCGCGCTTATTGCGCGCTTTCTTTTTTAAAGGGGTGAAAGAAATGGATATAATTGTTGCGGCTTTGCCAATTTTATTAAAAGGACTTCAGGTGACACTTTATATCTTTGTGATTGCCATTATCCTAGGTTTTTTGATTGGTTTACTGGTCGCTTTGCTGCGACTTGCCCCCATCAAGATCTTGAACTGGATTGCAAAGGTTTATGTGGATGCGATACGAGGGACACCGTTCATCGTGCAGTTGTTCTTTATCTATTTTGGTGTGAATTCACTGAATTTGATTTCTTTGGACAGTACAACAGCTGGAATAATTACCGTTGCCATCAATGCAGGGGCATATTTTGCTGAAATAATAAGGGCGGGGATACAATCCATCGATAAAGGACAAACGGAAGCCGCAAGATCGATCGGGTTCACGGGTACTCAAACAATGAGGTATGTCGTGCTGCCGCAAGCCTTTAGAAGGATGCTGCCTACGATTACGAACCAATCGATCATCAGCTTGAAAGACACTTCGCTATTATCCGTCATTGGTATAGCCGATTTAACCCAGCAAGGTCAGATTCAAGCTTCGGCAACCTTTGAAGCATTCAAGATTTGGCTGGCCGTTGGTGTGATTTACTTTATCATCATCTATTTGTTAACCCTAATTGCTAATTTCATAGAAAGGAGGGTACAAGTTCGATGAGCATCATTACTGTAAAAAACCTGAGAAAATCATTTGGAACTGTCGAGGTTTTAAAAGATATTAATGCAGAAGTGCAGGAAAAGGAAGTAATTTGCGTAATAGGCCCTTCTGGATCTGGAAAGAGTACATTCCTGCGTTGCCTGAATCTCCTTGAGGAAGTTACGGGCGGTGAGGTGGTCATTAACGGACATGATATAACCGATCCTAAAAGGAAAATCAATATAAACAAAGTCCGGCAAGAAGTTGGAATGGTTTTTCAACATTTCAATCTATTTCCCCATAAAACCGTCCTCGAGAACATAACATTGGGCCCTATTAAAATTCGTGCCACCGAGAAAGCGGAAGCAGGAAGGTTGGCGCTTGAGTTATTGGATAAGGTTGGTCTTAGGGAAAAAGCAAATAGCTACCCAGGGGAACTTTCCGGCGGACAAAAACAGCGGGTCGCCATCGCAAGGGCATTGGCGATGAATCCGAAAATCATGCTATTTGATGAACCGACTTCGGCCCTTGACCCTGAAATGGTCGGCGATGTTTTGGAGGTAATGAAACAACTTGCCCAGGAAGGCATGACAATGGTCGTCGTTACGCATGAAATGGGCTTTGCCCGGGAAGTCGGGGACCGGGTCATATTCATGGATGGAGGGTATATCGTGGAAGAAAATGAGCCGAATGAATTATTCGGTAACCCTCAGCACGAAAGAACGAAAGCATTCTTGAGCAAAGTGCTTTAATGGGATGCCTGTTAGAGACCATGGTACATCATAAATGAAATTGTGCATGAAGTGTGGGAAAGGAATGCGGGAAATGAGGGGCAACCCAAACGCATCAGCCTTTCCTTATCTTTGTGCATGACTTTTTTGTTTTTTCAGAGCAGGAATCAGTCAGGCATGTTTATTAAATCATCGGGCAAGCATCAAAAAAACCTATGCATTCGACACATGCATAGGTTTTTTTCTTATTTACTTGGCACCGTAACTGATTAAGTTCGTCATGATTCGATATCCGCCTGGTACCTGGCTTTGAATTTGCCTATATAGGACAAGGTTGGTATAGAGGTAGGTGCCGTTGCCGTATTTAGTCATAAGGATTCCGCCATCAAACGGTTCTTCATTTGGATCGGCCATGGAAATGAATGTTTCAAACCGTTCATCCCATTCCATTGGAAAATACAATCCTCTTTCTTGGACCCAATTGCTCCAGTCATCACTAGTTATTTTATTTGGATAGTTAAAGAGAGTCGATTCTGGTTTCAAGACGTTTACCTTGGCATTTTCATCGGTTACCCGCCAACGAATGGAAGGATTCCCGAGGGTAAGGGGATATGGAGCTGTCTTCAGGGCATCCCATCCATCACCCGGTTTATGGTATTGAACGACGAGATGACCGCCGTTTTCCACATATTCAAGTAAGCGCGCGTTATTTGCCTTTAAATCTTCCCTTGATAGATAAGCACGGATGCCTGTAACGATCGTATCATATTGACTTAAATCACCTTCAGCTAAATCGGCTGCAGTTAACTTCGTAATGTTCAGGCCTGCATTGCTCAAATAATCTGCCACTTTATCGAATCCACTTTCAATGTACCCCACTTTTAATGAAGCTGGCTTCAAAAGCTCAAATGCAACGGTGTCGATAGCTGCTGGGTATTGGTAATAGAATGTTCCGATATGGTTATAGGACATTTCCTGAATGGTCGAATCAAAGGTTTTCCCATTGACAGTAGCAGCTGCCTTAACCTGATATTCACCATTTTGGATTGCCTTCGGCGGTCTGAGAGTGAACTTCACTTGTTTTTCCTCTGATTTTTCATTAAATGATACAGTGGCATTTTTGGGATGAACTCCCCAATTTTCTGGGACTTTTAAAGCGACCTTAGCTGATGTTTTTCCTTCTGTGTAGTTTTTCAAGGTTACAGTCACTGGGACTTCTTCTTTTACATCTGCTGTATTTACGACTATATCTTCAGGAGATAGTGTAAGGCCAACGTCGGGTAGGACAGCGATCGTTCCGTCCAATTCTTCCTTGATGGCCGTTTTTGTGCTGCCGTATTTATAAGAAATGCTCGTTGTAATGGTTGAGTTATCATAGGCATGGTAATAGGCTGCATCTTCTGGGACCTCGACCAGGTAGGTCATTGTCGCTGATTTATTTGGTGCCAGATTGACATCTTTAGCTTTTGTTTTGGTCTTCCATCCTTTAGGCACGTTCAATGCAGCAGTGACTTTTTTCAAAGTTTGTTTCCCGTTATTCTTCACGGTAACGGTAACATTCGTTCTTTGGCCTTTCGTAAGGATCTTTGAAGCTGCGTTAGCTTGAACTTCGAGTCCTGAAGAGACATAACTGACGTTTTGCAATTGCTCTTCTTTTAATAAGAGCTTATGAAGCAAGTCGTTCTTAATGGCAGGGCTTAGCTTTGCCTTTTTGACTTGCGCAGTAATTGAACGAACATTGGAGAGAGCATTTTGGGATGTTGAAAAAACACGTTTTTCATTTGGATAAGCCGCAATGACGGCGTCCAAATTCCGTTGCAGGTATTTAAATTCACCTTTCAATTTTGAGGCTTGGCGAGGGAGTTTTTCAGCCCATTCAGTAAAATTGTAAGGTACACCTGCAAAAAGGTCAGACTGGTTTTTTGTATCAACGGCGCTTTGCTTTAAATCCAGATGGATCTGGCGAGGTGCTGCAGGGATATCAGAACCCATGCCTTGGCTTTTATGCAGATAGCGTGATTGTTCTCCAAGCTGAGGGTAAGTCATATTATAAATTGGGTCAAATTTACCGATTTCAATCGAAGTGGTTGCTTGATCTGCCGAGGAAACGGGTAAATATAACTTTTTTACCTGCCATACCGAGAGACCTTGTTTCAATTGTTGTGGAAACACGGTTGGGTCGGCGGCATCCTTAAAGGCACGTTCACTTAAGATTGTCATTGTTCGGTGATGTCCATGCTGGGTATCATCATTTTGAAAGGATGGCATCAATATATCCGGCTGATACGTCCGAATAAAGCGGATTAGCCTTTCATAGGTGAGTTCCTCACCCCATTTTTCCAATGTTTCCTCTGGTGTTTTAGAGAAGCCGAAATCATAAATGGGATCTGAGGTAGTTTCACTTAAATGATAGGCCTTAACCCCGGTGATTTTTGCAGCTTCTATCATTTCCCTTGAACGGATGATCCCAAGGGCATTATCCAGTTCATCCCCAATTTCATTTTGTCCTCCTTCACCACGGTTTGCAATCAGGCTGGATGTCTTAACCCCTAACCCTCTAGATAGATAAGCGAGAAAGTCACTGCGTTCATCATCCGGATGTGCACCGCTGTTCAAGAATGTCACGGTCGTCTCGAGCGGCTTGACCGCATTCCATAACTCAACGTTGGCTTCCTCAGGATTTGCAGCTCTACCTCCAAGCGGCAATAATGCAAGGACCAACAAAAGGGAAAGCAACGATAACAGAGCTTTTTTCATTATTCTTTTAACCCCCTTCAATTTTATAAAACACCTAAAAAAATGTAGGTTAGTAATATTTTCTAACTAACCTAGACGAAAAAAACTTATCTAATAAATAGCATTAATGGTTATAAATGTAAATGATGCGAAGTAACTATTAAAAAGTAAACATTCTAAAAGTTCAGAAAAAAACTTGTGTACTGGATTTTTTTAAGTTATATTTTTACTTAATTAGGAAGATTTACTAACTAAATGATGTAAGGCCGTGATGTGATGAGTTTTAAAAGGACACCCAATCATCAAAAATATGTCAATAAAAAAAGAATCATTCAATGCATCCAAGAATGTTCGCCCATTTCAAGAGCTGAAATTGCCGTTAAGCTTCAGCTAAGTAAACCGACTGTTTCTCTTGCTGTGGATGAACTTATACAGGAGAAATGGGTATTCGAGAAAGGAATAGGAGAGTCCTCCTCTCAAGGAGGTAGAAGGCCTATCCAGCTCTTTTTTAATGAAAAGGCTGCCTATATCATTGGGGTCGATATAGGCGGGACGAAAGTGAAAATCATTTTAAGTGATTTAAGCGGCAACATCCTTGCCGACACTAGTTTTTCAACTAACACCTATTTACAATCAGGGCTTCTTAAACAAATGGCGATTGAAACGGAACGGTTAATTGCAAAGAATCAGATTACGAAAAGCAGGGTATTGGGGATGGGAGTCGGGATCCCTGGTATAACGCAAACGGCAAGCGGATTGGTAATAGAGGCACCGAGTTTAGGCTGGGTACAATATCCCTTCATAGCCGAAGCGAAACGGTATTTTGATTTCCCCATTTTTCTGGACAATGATGTAAACGCGGCTGCGCTAGGTGAACAGTGGCTGGGCAATGCCCAAAATAAGCGGAATTTACTGTTCATTGCGGTTGGTACGGGGATAGGAAGCGGCATCATCTTGAATAACCAGTTATACAGAGGAGCTTCCAGTGCAGCTGGGGAAATGGGATATATGGTAACGGACAAAGAGGATATGAAGCGTGAATTCAAGCCGGTTTTCCATAGATACGGCTATTTGGAAAGTGTCGCAGGAGGAAAGTCGATTGGCAGTCATTATACAAGGGAGGTACTCAAGGATCCTCAGCATTCTTTATTCGAACGGGCCAAATCTTCCGAACTGTCGGGGGAGGATGCCTTTTTGTCAGCAAAAAAAGGAGACGCGACAGCCATTGCCGTCATAAATGAAGCCATCGAGCATTTGGCCTGCGGCATTGTCAATGCGGCAAGTTTACTAAATCCAGAGGTAATTATTTTAGGAGGTGGTGTTTTAAATTCATCTGAATACATTTTACCTAGAATTCGGGAAATCGTTGATCGATATCTTCCTAGTTTAGTAGAAATGAAAACTTCACAACTGGGAGAAAACGCAGGAGTACTTGGAGCGGTTTCCCTTGTCTTAAGGGAACATGATGGCATTTTGAATTTTCGTGATGAGGGGGAGTATTAATGAAAAATAAGAAAAAGTCGCTTGTTTCAGTAATGGCCTTATCGGCAGCACTATTGATTTCGGGATGTAACGGTGCAGATACGAAAACGAATTCGGAAGCTGGCGGTGCCAAGGGAAAAAAAGGTGAGCTGGAAGATAAGATCGTTGTTTATTCACCGCATGGCAAAGATATTTTATCAAAATTCGAAAAACAGTTCGAAGATGAGTATGGTATTGATGTTGAGTGGCTTGATATGGGGTCTCAGGAAATCCTTGACCGCGTTCGATCAGAGAAAAGCAATCCGCAGGCAGACGTTTGGTGGGGGGCACCTTCCACGAACTTCAATCAAGCAAAGAGCGATGGGCTGCTGGCTGCTTATAAGCCTAGCTATTCCGATAGTCTTGATGAAGGATTCCGAGATCCGGAATGGTATTGGACGGGAACGAGCCAGACGCCGGAAGTCATCATGTATAACAGCAAAGAACTATCAAAAGACGAGGTGCCGAAAGATTGGGATCAGCTGCTTGATCCAAAGTGGAAAGACGAAATCATCATTCGCTATCCGTTAGCCTCCGGAACGATGAGGACAATTTTTTCTGCGATGATCTATCGTACGTATAAGGATACGAATGATCCAAAAGAAGGGTATGACTGGTTAAAGAAGCTTGACCAAAACACAAAGGAATATTCAGCAAACCCGGAAATGATGTATAACAAGGTGGCCAAAGGAGAGGGCTCACTTTCCGTTTGGGCAATGCCGGATGTTGTCATGCTTAAGGAAAATAAAAATTATCCGTTTGAGTTTGTCATTCCAGAAAGCGGAACGCCAGTATTGACAGAAGGTATCGCCATCGTTGAAGGTGCCAAGCACCCCAAAGCGGCAGAGGCCTTTTATGAGTTTGTGAATTCACCGGAAGCCGCAAAAATTCTAGCAGATGAATTTTACAGGATTCCGACCAGAAATGATGTGAAGGATCTACCTGAATGGATCACGGAAACAGAAATTAAAGCGATGGATATTGATTGGGATGCATTCGAAGAAAAAGGTGACGAGTGGATGAAATATTGGGACGAAAATATTAAAAGTGGAGATAAAGAAATTAAAGAATAAGGAAGTGTCGTTGGGATGGCGTCAATAAAAATAGAGAATGTCCAAAAAGCCTTCGGGAAAACGATAGCTGTCGACCATTTAAATCTGGAAATAAAAGAGGGGGAGTTTTTTACCTTTCTTGGTCCAAGTGGCTGCGGGAAAACGACAACGCTTCGGATGATTGCCGGTTTTTATTATCCGACAAAAGGTGTCGTCCGATTTGGCGACAAAGATATGACGCGTGTACCTCCGGAGAAAAGAAATACTGGCATGGTTTTTCAAAACTATGCCCTCTTTCCCCACATGACTGTTTTTGATAATGTAGCATTTGGCTTGCGTGTAAGAAAAGTTTCTTCTGCTGACTTAAAGAGGAGAGTGCTGGATGCCCTCCAAAAGGTCAGGCTGGAGAGCTACTCGAATCGGCAAGTGAGCCAGTTAAGCGGAGGGCAGCAGCAGCGGGTGGCCCTTGCGAGAGCACTGGTCATTGAACCGGAAATATTACTGCTGGATGAGCCATTAAGTAATCTGGACGCCAAGCTTCGTGATGAAATGAGAGTGGAAATCTTAAGGCTGCAGCGTGATTATAAGATTACCACCATTTATGTCACACATGATCAGGCCGAGGCATTATCCATGAGTGATCGGATCGCTGTGTTCAATTATGGTGTATGTCACCAGGTCGGGACGCCGACAGAAATTTATAATCAGCCGGCCAATGACTTTGTGGCGAGTTTTATAGGCGAGATTAATCTATTGCCCGTTCAGGTCGAAAACGTTCAACAAGAGAATATAGCGGTTGCCCTTAAAAATAGTGAACAACCGATTAAATTGATTGTAGAAAATCAAGCTAGGGAAGGAATTTCAATCGTACAGACTGATGCTGATCTTGCTGTTTCGATTCGTCCTGAAGCAATCAGAATTCTGGATGCAGTCGAAGAAGGAACGAATATCTTTAAAGGTAAAATAGATTCCGTCCAATTCTTTGGATCTGTTGTGAATGTCATGGTGGATGTTCAAGACGTGTTACTAAGGGTTGACGTATTCAACACTCAGGATTTTGGATACTTTCATCAAGGAAAGGAAGTGTATGTCCAGCTTCCTGAGAAACAGCTGCGTCTTATCCCTATCATAAGCGGTGATGCTCCATGATTAAAAATCGTGATACGAGATTGACGATTTTGCTCCTTATACCAGTTGTCATGGTGCTCGTAGCGTATGTTCTCTACCCATCGTTGAGGACCTTTATCGAAAGTCTTCAAAAAGACGGAACGATGTCCCTTGGAAATTATCAGGACTTCTTCGTGCAGGAATCGAAAACGAACCTAGAGGCGCTATGGAATTCCGTTTATATATCCTTATTGAGTGTATTGGTCAGTGCCTTGATTGGCATTCCGCTTGCATTTATCTTTAACCGTTATGACTTTCCCGGCAGAAGCTTCTTTTCATCGGCAGCGATTTTGCCGATTGTCCTTCCATCATTGGTAGGGGTCATGGCTTTTATGTTTTTATATGGAGAATCGGGATTGATTCCGAATGCCATCAAGGATCTGTTTGGTCTCGATAAAGTTCCATTTAAAATTGGCGGGGTATCGGGAATCCTTATCGTGCATGCCTATACGATGTATGTCTATTTTTATATGACCGTATCCGCTGCAATCAATAAAATAGATCCATCCCTTGAAGAGGCTGCTTATAACTTAGGAGCTAATAAATTCAAGGTTTTTTGGAAGGTGACATTTCCATTATTGACACCTGCCATCGTTGCCGCTTCTTTACTTGTTTTCATGATATCAATGGCCTCATTCAGTGCCCCGTTTTTATTGGCTGGCGGATACAGGGTGTTGAGCCTGCAAATTTATTTTTCAAAAATAAATGGTGATATGGAAATTGCCGCTACTCAATCCGTCATTCTATCCATCGTTTCGATTTCATTTCTATTATTCATGCGTTGGTATCAGAATAGGAAAGATTATCGCATGGCTTCGAAAGGGATTGGGGCACACAGGAGCGAAGTGAAGAGCCCGATTATGAAATGGGTGATGGTCGTAACGGGCATCATTGGCGTAATTATTTTGCTATTACCGCACTTTACGATTCTTTTGCTTTCACTTGTGCCGGATGGAACCTGGACATTTCAAACGTATCCAACAGTATTTAATGTGGAAAATTACAGGCTTTTGTTTGAAGATCCTAATATCTTCAAACCGTTACGAAATAGCTTACTGATGGCGGTTATGGCAACGTTGGCAAATCTGGTGTTTGGGGTCATAGCGTCCTATGTGCTTGTCAAACGCAAATTCGTCGGGAAAAGTTTTGTCGATATTCTGGTCATGATTCCTTGGGCGTTGCCTGCAACGGTCATAGGGATGAACTTGATATTCGCATTCAATGAACCTAGCGTTTTTTCTTTCGGTCAAATATTGGTAGGAACATTTTGGATTTTGCCTCTTGCCTATTTCGTCAGACATATTCCACTCGTTGTCCGCTCGACTAACGCCGTTCTGGAGCAGCTCGATGATTCGATTGAAGAAGCGGCCAGAAACTTGGGGGCAAAGTGGTTTTATACCTTCAGAAAGGTAATTTTTCCGATTATTATGCCTGGCGTTTTATCAGGGACATTATTGGCATTTATCGAATCTGTGGGGGAATTCCCGACCTCGGTCCTGTTGTACACGATTTCAAACAGACCCATATCCATTGAAATCATGAATCAGCTTCGAATGTTCAATATGGGGCAGGCAGCTGCCTATGGGATGATTCAAATCACGCTGATTGTAATCGTTCTCTTTATTTCGAACAAGTTTTTTGGAATCAAAGCGGAAAAAGCTTTATAAATTTGGAGGTATAAAGATGAGCAGGATTGAAGATTTTATCAAAAATGAAGGTAGTGTCTTTCCCGGAAAAACCTATGCAGAAGAGCTTCTGATGCCTGTTTTTAATGATCAAAGAGATTACTTATTTCATGCAATGTTCGATATTCATCGGGCGCATGTCATCATGCTTTCGGAACAAAAGATCATTAAAGAAGAAGAGGCGAAAACCATGCTTGACGGGATTCGGAAAGTGGCCCAAACAGATCTCGAGCAGTTGACCTATCAGCCCCAATTCGAAGACTTATTTTTCATGATGGAGGCAAAGATAGGTGAGGAAATCGGTCATGAACTTGCAGGGAAGATTCATATCGGCCGCAGTCGTAATGATATGGGAGTCGCGATGTACCGGCTTGTTTTGAGAGGCCATATGCTCCAGTTGATTGGCTATGCAAACCATTTGAGTGAGGCATTCCTGGTGCAGGCTGATAAACATACAGAAACCTATATAACTGGTTACACGCATACCCAACCGGCTCAGCCGACTACGATAGGACATTACTTTTTAGCCATTTATGATGTGCTTCAAAGGGATATTGGCCGGTTATGGGCAGCCTATGAAACGGTTAACCAATCGCCTTTGGGCGCTGCCGCGTTAACGACCACCGGATTTCCAATCAGCAGGAACCGTACTGCCGAACTGCTTGGATTTGATTCGGTGATCGAGAATTCCTATGATTCGATAGGAGGGGCGGATTATTTATTGGAAACCGCAACGGCCATCATGACGTGCATGGTCAATACAGGGAGATGGATTCAAGATTTCCTGCAGCATGTGACAAGGGAGTTTGGTACATTTCATGTGGCGGATCCTTATGTTCAAGTGAGCAGCATCATGCCGCAAAAAAGAAATCCGGTTTCCATTGAACATTCCCGTTCGATTGCTAGCAGTGCATATGGTGATGCACTCGCTGCAATGAATATGATCCACAATACACCATTTGGTGATATCGTCGATACGGAAGATGATTTACAGCCGCATTTATATCGAGCTTTTTCGAATGCGGGGCGTGTCATGAAACTTATGTATGCCGTCATATCGACTTTGAAAGTAAATGAAGAACATACAAAGAAAATGGCCGCAAAATCCAGTATAACAGTTACTGAATTAGCGGATACCTTATCAAGAGATTACGAGATATCATTTAGAAAAGCTCATTCCATAGCCAGTCATATTGCAAAACGGTCGATAGGTGATGGGAAGGAGCTTTATGATTGGGACACACAAGACATCAATAAGATCATCAATGAATTCGTTGCAGTGAATTTAACTGAAGACGAATGGAAAAAGATCATCTCTCCCGAATACTTTGTGGAAATTAGAAGTATTCAAGGCGGGCCCAGCCCGAAAGAGGTTACGAGGATGATCGTAAAAAGAAAACAAATTCTGGAGCAACAGTTGCACGAATATAAGGGAATCGTTGAAGCAATCAATGACGGCAGGAAGGCTTTAATGGATTACGGAAGGTGCGGGAAAGAAGGAAGTGAGTTTTAACGGGCATGAAATCCATGAGTAAAAGCCCGAACCTTTTAAAAAGAGTATTTTTTGTTGGCTTGGGTTTGGACGCAATACGATGCATTTCACTGCGAAAGCTCATATTTTATGATAAATAGTCATTCTTTATTAGGGTGACTATTTATTTTGGATTTTTTATTGCAACTGAGATATCCCTAGTGATACTGGATGTATATTATTTCCATTAGGTATGCTATTATTTGTCTAATGAACAATATAAGGCGGAATGTTAATGTCAAATAGATTTCAGTTCGGTTTTATCCTGGTTTTAATAACCTTCGTAATATCGATTACTTTATGCTTTAACCCTAAATTATTAATACCTAAAGGATATGATTTAGCTATTGATGGTCTGGTAGTATCCAGAACCTTGATGATTATTTTTTCGTTGCATTTATTAGTTAAAATAGGGGATTTGTTTATAAACAAAAAAGATTAGTAGTTTATTATGGGGCTTTGTCTTTTGGCTGCTATTAACTTTCTATAATCACTCTTAAGAAAAAGGCATTATGACTTTGGATGCCGATAATAAGGAAGGCTCAGTCTTTTGACTGAGCCTTCAATGTTTATTTATCCAAAAAACCAGTTTCAAATTTGTTTCATATGTCGTTAATGGATTTAGGTTCCAACTGAACCGCGTGCTTTCTTAAAGCAAGACTTACCGAGATCATCACAATGAAATTGACCGCCAAAGCTATGATTCCCACATTCAAATCTTTCGCGGCTTGCGGCAAGGTTGGAAACAGGGTTCCTATTGTCGATTGACTGAGTGTAATGCAAATTACGATGGCCAATCCGGTGATGATGCCGGCGATTGCGCCATATTTATTGATGGGATTATTCTTTTTCAGGCTAAAGAGCAGGGACGGGAATAGCTGTGTAATGAGACTGTATCCCATAAGAATTAATGCTGACATCGTTTCACCGCCGTTTAAGGTGAAGTAGACGGCTATAAGGGCAATGACTGGAACAAGGAACTTTGCCAATCGTACAACGTGGCGATCGGATACTGCAGGTGCAAATTCCTTATAGACGTTTTTCGCGAGCAGTGTAGCGACGCTCATCAAAAGCATGGATCCCGGCACCAAGGCGGTCAACAATCCAGCTCCGCCGATTATGCCAATAAACCATGGATCAAAGGTCTCGATCGAAAGGCGCAGCAATGAGAGGTCTGCATCTGCCCCAACGAGTCCGGGCACTTTCAATATAGCTGTAAACCCAACGAAAAACACGAATAACAGCATGAGCGTATATAAAGGGCTGATGATGGCATTTTTTCGAAATACCTTGCCGCTGCGTGCTGAAAAGACAGCGCTGAAAACTTGCGGCCACATATAGAAACCGAATACGAGCAATATTACCGTGGAGATAAACCATGCTACGCTAAGTCCCTGGTCAGGGAACTTTAGAAAACCAGGCTTGGCCGCATCAATCGCTTCAAACATCGGCTGAAATCCGCCAAAGTAATGAATCGGCAGATAAATCCCCAAAAATCCTATTATGGCGACCATCATGATATCTTTAATGACCGCTGTCCAAACGGAACCGTGTATACCGGAGATCATCACATAAATGGTAAGGCTGATCGCCCCCATCCAAACTGCCTCGGACATTGAGATGGCACCATAAGATGCTTCTGAGACAATGATTCCCAATCCTTTCAGCTGCACGACGATTACAGGAATCATCGACACCACACCTACAAGTGCAGCCAAAATTCCTAAACTGGGACTCTTATATTTGCTCACAAAGAAATCGGATTGGGACATCAGTTTATTTTCTTTGGCATATTTCCATATTTCCGGAAGGAGCCAATAGGATAATACGTAAGACAAAGTAATGTAAATTAGAACATATAGAGCGGGTGCGCCCTTGCCATATGCCCAGCCGCTGCCGCCAAGGAAGGAGAAGGTCGTATAGATTTCACCGGCCATCAGCAGAAAGACGAAAATCGCACCAAAACCACGTCCGCCCACCGTCCATTGTTCCAAGTCCATATCTTTTCCTTTTGAAGAGCGTATCCCTAAAAATATCGATAGAAGTAAAAATGCTAAAATGATTAAGAGAGCAATATTCATTCCTGGTCACCTTCCCGATTCCTGGGATCCAGTTTATACATGATGCCCAATATGGCAGAGGTAAGGACCACCCACATAGCCATCCAGAACATATTGAAAGGCATCCCTAATACGTATGGTTCTATTTTATTAACAAAAGGTAGAAATCCTAGTATGCCTATAAAAGGAACTAGAGTAAGGATATATATAATCTTCATTAAACAAACCCCTCCGTTTTAAATAAGTGAAACGTCCATCAATGGGGTTTATTCTTCAAGGCCACTGATGGCTGGGTGAAGCAATCGGGAAGGAAAATTCATGCAAGACGGATTTCCCTTCTTTTAAAAAGGTCCGATGATATATAATAGCTTACACTATTTTGATATAAAATTTAATGCAATTAGCTGATATATTTTAGCAAAAACACGCCAATTGCCTATTCTTGATCTGTTTCATGGACGGATAAAGCCTTGAATTCGAATCGAATTCAAGGCTTTATTTCCTTTAGTTATATTTTTTCCGATAGTTATAGAGTATCACCAAGAGTATGAACCAGATTGGGGTCAAGAGCAGTGATAGTCGTGTAGCTTCAGCGAATAGCATAACAATAAGGATGAATAGGAATAATCCTAAAATGGCGTAATTGACAAAGGGTGTAAAAGGAGCCTTGAAAGTCGATTGAGCTCTTAGATCAGGCCTTGTTTTCGAATATTTAATATGGGAGATCAAGATGATGCTCCATACCCAAATGAAACAGATGGCACTGATGGTCGTCACCACGGTAAACGCCTGTTCCGGTATCAGCTTGCTCAATAATGCCCCTATTGATACAACGATGGTGGATGTTAATAAGGCATTGCTTGGAACAGCCTGTTTATTTAATTTTTCCAGTTTAGCAGGGGCTTCGCCATTCCTGCTTAACGTATAGAGTATCCGGCTTGTTGAAAATAAACCGCTGTTGCATGCAGAAGCAGCGGATGTCAACACGACGAAGTTGATGATTCCTGCAGCGACAGGAATGCCGATTAACGCAAAGACCTCTACAAATGGGCTGCTCGAGGCATCAAGTTGTGTCCATGGGTTGACACAGAGAATGACGAATAGGGCACCAACATAGAAAAGTAAAATCCGGACAGGGATTTTATTGATGGCAGAGGGAATGTTCTTTCTCGGGTTCGCCGTTTCCGCTGCGGAGACCCCGACCAATTCGACACCGACAAATGAGAATACGACCAACTGTAAAGATAATAGGAATCCGGAAATGCCATTGGGGAACAAGCCCCCATGATTCCATAGGTTCGTTACGGAAACCGTTCCGGTATTGGTATTGAAGCCGATGATCAAAAGAATGATTCCTACGATGATCAAGGTAATGATCGTGATTACTTTAATGATGGCAAACCAGAATTCCAATTCGCCAAATAACTTAACTGTCAATAGGTTCAATCCTAACAGAATGACTAGGCAAATTAGAGCCGGAATCCATTGAGGGATATCGAACCAATATTGTATATAGACACCGACAGCTATAATATCGGCCATTGCGGTCATGATCCAACAGAACCAATATGTCCAACCTGTCACGAATCCAGCCCATGGACCGACATATTCGGTTGCAAATTCAGTGAATGATACATAACCCGCATTGGATAATAGCAATTCGCCCAGCGCCCTCATTACAAAAAACAAGGCAATCCCTATTATCAGATAGGAGAATATAATGGAAGGCCCAGCCAATTGTATGGCTTTTCCGGATCCTAAAAATAAACCGGTGCCAATGGTTCCTCCTATTGCAATCAGTTGTACATGCCGATTTTTTAAATCTCTTTTTAATTCCTGTTTAGCCAATTCTTGCGCCCCCGTTTTTAGTAGTCTTGTTAGTGAATGATTTCAACCTGCATGGACTTGGAGAGAGGGGCGTGATTTTTTGCCCTGCTTGCCTATTCCATTGGTTTTCAAGAGTGTAGTTTTAAGTCCATCACAAATTGGACAATAAAAAAAGAGATTGGATAATACCAATCTCTTAAAGGGTTCAGAATAACAATTCTATCATTCGTTACTCTTCTGTCCTTTTGCCTGAGATTGTGAATCCTTCGGCGCTGCATCTTGTACAGTCTCTCCAGAAGCTGCTCCTGCTATAGTGTCATCCATAGCATTCATCGCTTGCTTGTATGCGGTTGTGAAGAAATGTCTTTCAGTGTTAATCTTCCACTGTTGGATCATTCATTATGCTTATAAAATAATATTGGAATTCTATCATCTATTTTTCAGAAGGTCAACAAATTTTTTTGAAATGAAACAGGCATTATGTGCAGTTTAATGGTGGTCTGTATTAACTTAAGGTTTAAGCAGAAGTGATTGTTTTCTACTCTTTTTGAATTATCACTATTATAAAATACTGAATATCATTTTTTTAAAATGATATTTTTAAATTAAAAAGTCGACAAGATATTATTGGTAACTGTTTTTTTCAAAAATACAATTGTACTTTTACAGAATATTTACTATTATAAGATAAGAAAACATAATAGAAGTGTTATGTAATATTGATTACGATAAAGCATTTCTAATTAAAAGAGAGTGTTCGTGGCAAGGATGGAAAAGCATTACCGATATTGCATCTGGGGGAGTTAATCATGTCGAACAAGGAATTAAAGAGAGGGCTGGAATCAAGACATATTCAAATGATAGCTTTAGGCGGAACCATCGGGGTCGGGTTATTCATGGGTTCTGCTAGCACGATCAAATGGACCGGGCCCTCTGTTATGCTTGCTTATGCAATCGCAGGTATTTTTATATTTTTCATCATGCGTTCCATGGGTGAGATGCTATATTTAGAACCGACTACAGGTTCTTTTGCAACCTTTGCAAGTAGCTATATACATCCCTTGGCAGGTTATATGACTGCTTGGAGCAATTGGTTTCAATGGGTAATCGTCGGAATGTCCGAAATCATCGCGGTTGGGTTGTATATGAAATATTGGTTCCCGGAGTTACCTGCTTGGATACCAGGTGTGGTCGCCATGATCATCTTGGGGGCAGCAAACCTCATTTCCGTTAAATCCTTCGGGGAATTTGAATTTTGGTTTGCGCTAATAAAAATCATAACCATTATATTGATGATCATTGCCGGCCTTGGCCTTATCTTCTTTGGAATAGGGAATGGCGGGGATGCAATCGGATTATCGAATCTTTGGGCAAATGGCGGCTTCTTTACTGGAGGGTGGACAGGATTCTTCTTCGCTCTCTCCCTAGTCGTGGCTTCCTATCAAGGTGTTGAGCTTATCGGCATAACAGCCGGGGAAGCGAAAAATCCAACGAAGACCGTAACAAAAGCGATCCAAACAATCATATGGCGCATTTTAATTTTCTACATTGGTGCTATATTCGTCATCGTGACAGTATTCCCTTGGGATCAACTGGATGACCTAGGCAGTCCATTTGTTTCAACTTTTGCCAAAATAGGTATCACTGCTGCGGCAGGAATCATTAATTTCGTCGTAATCACCGCGGCAATGTCTGGATGCAACAGTGGGATTTTCAGTGCAGGACGTATGCTTTATACACTGGCATTGAATGGCCAGGCTCCGAAAGCCTTTGCTAAAGTATCTAAAAATGGAGTGCCGGCATATTGCACGATTGCTGTACTTTTGGGATTGGGCATCGGGGTTATCCTGAATTACCTTGCACCGCCGCAATTATTCCTTTATGTGTACAGTGCGAGTGTATTGCCCGGGATGATTCCATGGTTTGTCTTACTTATCAGTGAGCTTAAATTCAGAAAGGTGAATGCTGCTGAAATGGAGAAACATCCGTTCAAAATGCCTTTGGCCCCTTTCAGTAACTATGCGACAATTGCCTTTTTACTGATGGTGCTGGTCGGTATGTGGATCAATCCTAGCACAAGGATTTCCTTGGTTGTCGGGATCGTTTTCCTAGCCTTGGTCGCAGCAAGCTATTACATGCTGAAAATGGATAAGCGAATACCATTGGATGTTAAATCCGATGATGAGATTTCGGGATAAGATAACAAAAAGCCCTTCTCTTAATTCGAGAAGGGCTTTTTGTCTTTTGGGATCAATTGTGGAATTCACGAGTAAAACCGTTGAATTCATGAGTAAAGTAGTGGAATTCACGAGTAAAGTAGTGGAATTCACGAGTAAAACCGTTGAATTCACGAGTAAAGCAGCGGAATTCACGAGTAAAGCTGGAATTCACGAGTAAAACCGTTGAATTCACGAGTAAAGTAGCGGAATTCACGAGTAAAACCGTTGAATTCACGAGTAAAGCTGGAATTCACGAGTAAAACCGTTGAATTCACGAGTAAAGTAGCGGAAATCACGAGTAAAACCGTTGAATTCACGAGTAAAGTAGCGGAATTCACGAGTAAAACCGTTGAATTCACGAGTAAAGTAGCGGAATTCACGAGTAAAACCGTGGAATTCACGAGTAAAGCTGTTGAATTCACGAGTAAAACAGCGAAATTCATGAGTAAAACTTCAAAAATAACGAGTAGAGCTAGTTTGACACCATTACAAGGAAGTGTCAGCAGGGGGAATGTATCTTTCTGCGAGGTTTTTTCATAGGATGTAACATATTTACCCGAGGAAGGGGTCATCTTTTTGGAAAGAACAAAGCTTACCGGGCGTATCGTTACACCTAATGATGCTGAGTATGAGCATGCCAGGATAAATAATAACTTAAGTTTTGCTAAATTCCCAAAGGTTATTGTGTTTTGTCAAAATGCCAATGATGTGTTGAATTCATTGAAGTGGGCCCGGGAAAATCATGCACCTTTCCGGGTTAGGAGCGGCAGGCACAGTTATGAAAATTTTTCATTAGTGAATGGCGGTCTAGTCATTGATATTAGTGAAATGTACAATATCAAGGTCAATCGTGAAAAAATGATCGCAAAAATTGAAGCTGGAGCTGATTTAGGGCGAGTATATAATACGTTATGGAACTATGGCACGACGATTCCGGCTGGTACCGAAAGCAGTGTTGGTGTTGTAGGTCTTACGCTCGGCGGTGGTATAGGTATGTTAACGAGGCGCTTTGGTCTTACTTGTGATAATCTACTTGAAATAGAAATGGTGAGGGCGTGTGGAAAGAGGGGCGCCAAACTCATTAAAGCAAATAGGAAAATCAATAGTGATTTATTTTGGGCATGCTGCGGGGGAGGAGGGGGGAACTTTGGCATAGTCACTTCTCTTACTTTCAGGGTACACCCCGTATCAAGGGTATCCATTTTCTCCGTCACATGGGGGTGGGAAGATTTCGAAGAGGTATTTGAAGCCTGGCAGGATTGGGCCCCTCAAGCTGATGAATGCTTAACTTCAGAAATAGAATTCAAGGCAAAGGAAGCAAACGAAATTATTGCTCAAGGTGAATTTGTTGGAACGTCAAATAGATTGAAGCTGCTATTAAAGCCTTTGACAAAAACTGGTTCACCAATAAATGTCATGATAAAGGAAGTTCCATACATTGAAGCCGTAAGATTCTTTGATTATCCAGCTGGAAACCAACCGGCGTATCGAAAGAGGTCAGGATCTTTCATTGAAAAAGCTTTTCCACAGCAAGCAATCATGACCATGAAACATTTTTTAGAAAATGCTCCAAATGAAAATGCAGCCATTTGGCACCAATCCCTGGGAGGAGTGGAGGGCCTTAAAGATCCAAAGGATACGGCTTTTTATTATCGCGATGCCATCATCGCCCAGGAGTATCAGGCTACATGGGCCAATCCAGAAGAAGAACGGCTAAACATTCGTTGGATCAAGGACCTGAAGCATGCCTTGTCGCCATTTACTATCGGTGACTACGTGAATTGGCCGGATACTCTAATCAAAGATTGGCCAACTGCGTATTATGGAGGAAATTTCGAACGGCTTAGGGAAGTGAAAACGAGGTATGATCCATACAATGCGTTTAAGTTCCCTCAAAGCATACCGCCATTAAAGAAGTGGGTTTGAAAAAGCTTGGATTCACCATAAATATTCGTTATATAAAGGCCTATTCCTAAATTTGGATATAGGCCTCTTTCTTCTTGTTTTGAATTAATTAATCGAGATAATACTCAAAATCATTCCGCTTGCTGAGCTTGTACTGTATTGTAAACCTGATTTACGGAAGATTGGGCTTGGGCGATTTCTTGAGCAGCTTGTTTAATGGCTTCTTGTGCCAAAGTTGGATCAGAGGAAGATTTTTCAATTGCTTGTGAAAGTAAGGTTTGCGTAAGGGTAACGTTTGCTTTTGCTTGATTTAATTGATTGATATCAATTTGTTGCTGAGGCATGTAGTTTCTCTCCTTATGTCATTATTGGGATTACTCCATTAGGATGACCGTTCTTTTCTATTTTATAAGGAGAAAAAAATATAACCTAGACAGGATGGACAGCTTGGAAAAGTTCTGAAACGGCCAAAAAAGTATTCGTTTTATTTACTTAGAATCCTGAAATTTTCATTTGCATAATTACTATTACGTTCCTTGAATATCATAATGTATGAAAACGTAAAAAATATATCGTGATTTTTTGGTTGTTAAGTTAATTAAATTATACTTTACTTATTGGTTTTATCAGATTAAAATCGGAGAAAGAATTATTATAAGTGATGAGCTGATTGGACAACCGAAAGCTCCTGAACGTGATAAGCGAACAGGAGCTTTTTGCGTTCACTTGGAAAAAGGAGTTGGCAAGATGAATATTGATCATATTGAAGCTTTTATGTATGTTGTTCACCTTAATAGTTTTCATAAAGCCGCAGAGGCAATGTTTTTATCACAGCCAACGGTTTCGGCAAGAATTAAGACGCTTGAGAGTGAACTCGATTCAGTACTATTTGAGAGGCAAGGAAGAGGGATTATTTTAACCGAAAAAGGGAAAGCCTTCATTCCGTTTGCGGATCAAATTATTCGTACCTTTCACCAGGGGAAAAAGCAGTTGAAAAGAGGAAGCGAACTGGAGGAAATAACGATAGGGGCCAATATCATTACATCGCAATACTTTATTCCATTTGCTCTTCCTCTATGGAAAAAGGAAAACCCAAATTTACGCTTTAAATTTATTTCAGCAACAAATGATGCATTAATGGAAAAATTGCTTCAGAAACAGGTTGATATAGCCTTTATGAAGGATGTTACACATAGTGGTCTGCAAAATTACAAAACCCTTGATAATTCGATTCGTTTAGTTGTGTATCCAGGACATCCATTTCAACTTCGAACTGGGCTAACAGTACAGGAATTAGCAATGGAGCCGTTGGTATTTTTTGAGTGTGGTGCGTTTGACTGGAACCATGTTCATAAAATTTTTGAAGTATCCAATGTAGAGCCTCGCATTGAATTTCAGGTTGATCACCTGGAAGTGGCGAAGTCGCTAATTCTTAGCAGAAGCTGTATCGGATTTTTACCGTACTTATGTATTAAAAAAGAGTTAGAACAGGGAAATTTGATTGAAGTGGATGTGTCACATTTAATCAAGATAAAGCAGCACATCCATCTGACGCATTTAAATCACGGGATGGAATCCCCTTTATTATGGAAAGACATTCTTTTATCGATTCGGAAATTTGAGAAAAACCCTCAGCAATTACAGATACAATCGAATTGATAGATATTTTCTATCAATACAATATTTTTTTCTATTAGTAAAACCATTGCCATTAGCATGTTCTAAATGATAGGATATTTCAAAATATAATTATTCACATAAGTAAACTTTGAATTAAAGCGGGGGAGAGAATATGAGTTATAAGCTTGGTATTTTAGACCAGAGCCCGATATTTCCAGGAGCTTCAGCATTTGATGCACTACAACAAACCATTAATCTGGCTAGACATGCAGAAGAGTGGGGTTATACCCGTTTCTGGGTATCGGAACATCATCATGCCGAACAGTTGGCGGGGTCCTCCCCGGAAGTATTGATTTCTTATTTATTAGCCCAGACAAAATCGATTCGGGTAGGGTCCGGAGGAGTTATGCTTCAGCATTATAGTCCATATAAAGTGGCGGAAAACTTTCACGTATTATCGAATCTTTCGCCAGGCAGGGTAGACCTTGGCATCGGAAAGGCACCAGGTGGCCTTCCCTTATCAACGAAGGCGCTACAGTTTGGAACTGTGAATGATGGAAAAGATTTCGAAGAGCGGTTATCTTTCCTGCAAGAAATAATCGAAAATTCAGTTAATGAAACTCACCCGCTTGCAGGCATTCAAGCGACACCACTCCCTTCCAAAAAGCCTAAGATGTTTCTGCTTGGTGCAAGTGCTGACAGTGCCAGGCTAGCAGCCGATCTTGGTATAGCTTATGTATTTGCTCGATTTATCAATAGTAATGAGACTG
The DNA here is from genome assembly GCF_014844095.1 of Brevibacillus sp. JNUCC-41. NCBI lineage: Bacteria > Bacillati > Bacillota > Bacilli > Caryophanales > Bacillaceae > Peribacillus > Peribacillus sp. JNUCC41. The sequence continues at coordinate 2,496,945 of NZ_CP062163.1, forward strand.
TACTCGAAGATGCTTCACGCATTTACCAAAGTATCTATCCAGCTGGGAGCTTTAAGGTATCGGTTTCAGTGATTGCTGCTCCTTCACAACAAGAAGCAGAACAGTTAACAGGTGACCAGAAGATTGTGAAAGTTCATCTCAAAAGCGGTCGTTCTGTCACGGTCCAAACACTAGCGCAAGCAGAGTTATTCGGGAAGCAGTCTGGGGAGCCTTACGAAATAGAAGAACAAGATTCCAATATTATTGCTGGAACTCCTTCTTATGTAAAAGAAGTCTTAGCAAATTTACATGAAAAGTACGGGGTAGATGAGTTTATCCTACATTCGCCGATTTTAAAGGAAGCAGAAAGGTTCAGATCTTTTCGATTGTTGAGTCCACTTCAATTAGTCTTATCTGAAGAGAAACACGTTACGAGCCAAAATTAAAAAGACTTCAGCAATTAGGGAAGTTGGTGGATGTCAGCAAAGCTGAAAACCGATTAATTAAAGGAGGAGTATTGATGTCTGAGCAGAGAAAGTTGAAATTTGGAGCGCTTATTCATGGAGTTGGAGGGAGTATATCTGGTTGGAGACATCCAGACATTCAAGCAGATGCCAGTGTTAGTCTTGAATTTTATAAGGAGCAGGCCCAGAAGGCTGAAGAGGGAAAGTTCGATTTACTTTTCATTGCTGACGGATTGTTTATCAATGAGAAGTCAATACCGCATTTCTTAAATCGATTTGAACCACTTACCATTTTATCCGCACTCGCTGCTTTCACATCAAGAATAGGGCTTGTCGGAACAGTTTCCACCTCATACAGTGAGCCATTTACTGTAGCTCGGCAATTTGCTTCACTTGATCACATTAGTCAAGGTCGTGGCGGATGGAACCTTGTTACTACCCCTCTTGAGAGTACGGCCTTGAATTATAACAAAACGATTGAAGAACACCCTGATCATGCCAAACGCTATCGGATAGCATCAGAATATATACAAGTCACCAAAGGACTTTGGGATTCATGGGAGGATGACGCGTTTACTCGGGATAAAGAGTCCGGTGAGTTTTTTGATCCTTCAAAAATGCATCAATTAAAGCATAAAGGAGAATTTTTCTCCGTGCAAGGACCACTCAACATTGCCAGATCTAAACAGGGGAGACCTGTCGTTTTTCAAGCTGGTTCATCAGAAGCTGGCAAAAATTTTGCGGCTAAAGAAGCGGATGCAATCTTTACAGGTCAACCAACATTGGAAGATGCAAAGATTTTTTATCAGGATGTAAAAAACAGGGCTATTGCATTCGGGAGAAATCCTGATGAAATTGTTATTCTGCCAGGTATCGCGCCAATCATTGGTGCAACTGAGGAAGAGGCGGAGCACAAATATCAAGAACTCGCTAACCTAGTTTCTATAGATAAGGCGCTTGACTATTTGGGACGCTACTTCGATCATCATGATTTTTCCCAATATGAACTGGATGCACCTTTCCCAGATCTCGGAGACATCGGAAAAAACAGTTTCCGAAGTACGACTGATCGAATTAAACAGGAAGCGAAGGAGAAACAGTTAACGCTCCGTCAAGTAGCAGTTAAGGAGACAACACCCCGGACTTCTTTCATTGGAACTCCAGAGAAAGTAGCGCATTTGATTCAGCAATGGTTCGAAGAGAAGGGGGCGGACGGATTTATCTTTTCTTCAAGTGTTCCCAATGCTTTAAGTGACTTTGTAGACTATGTGGTTCCTATCCTTCAAAAAAGGGGAATATATCGTACTGAATATGAAGCAGAAACCTTAAGAGGCAACTTGGGGCTTCCATTCCCGGAAAATCGTTATGCGAAAGAAAGCATTAATCAATGATTGAAGAATCAATTTAAAAATTGAAGGAGGAATAAGAAATGGGAGAAGCGTTATCTGTCGTCGTTTGGTCAAAACAAGGATGTCACTATTGCGAGGAGGTTAAACAATACTTAAAAGAAAAGGAGATCGCTTATCAAACGGTGGATGTTACCAATCATGATGATCGGCGAGATATTTTAGAAATCAAATATGGTGTTCGATATGTGCCCATTATTGAAATTGGGCGAGGTAGTGTATATGAGAGCGTTACGGAAATTGGAATTCCTCATCTTGAAAAGTACTTAAACGTGTACAATAACAAAAAATCATGCGTTAAAATCTAAGTCTATAAGTATGACTGATTGAATTAAGGAAAGATTGTAGAAATAAATCCGACTATTCTTGTGTAATTAATAAGTTATAGAAATGGGGAGTAAATCATGACACAGTTAATCCGTCTTGCCACTGTAAAGGATGCTCCAGAAGTGCTAAACGTCACACTTCGGGCTTATGAACCAATCAGAGAATTGAATATTAACTTTCTTGCTGCGACAGCCGATTTACAGCTAGTGACGAATAATATTAGGCGGAATCTCACTTATGTTTTAGAGCAGCAGGGCCAAATTGTTTCCACTGTGACAGTTCGTCATCCATGGAATGATCCTGATCATTTCAGTCCGTACCCATTCATTTGGTGGTTTGCAGTCGACCCCCTATACAAACAAAAAGGTTTTGGCTCGACTTTGTTAACCTGGGTGGAAGAAAATGCACTTCGGAAACAGGTGAAAGCGCCGGCTGTCTATTTGGCGACAGCTGATCGTCACCCTTGGCTAGTTTCCATTTATGAAAGAAGGGGCTATGAGATTTTTGCTGAACGGGATCACGATGGAGAAAAAATTGTGTACCTTCGTAAAATTCTAGATGAAACGTTGTATCGCATTATTGAAAATAAAGAACCAATTGTTAGTAATTAAAAACGTACGGGGGAATTTAGATGAAAAAAACATTACTAATTGTTATGGCACTGCTACTAACTTTTTTAGGAGCTTGCTCTTCAAAAGAAACAACGAGTACAGCAAAATCTGGGGATTCAAAAGATAAAAAAGTTCAGAAAATCATTGTTGGAACAGGGACGCAATTCCCTAATATTTGCTTTTTGGATAAGAATGGTAAGCTAACAGGGTATGATGTCGAGTTGGTTCGTCAAATCGATGAAAAGCTGCCTGAATATGAATTTGAATTTAAAACGATGGAATTTTCTAATCTATTATTAAGTTTAGAAACGAACAAAATAGATTTTGTTGCTCATCAAATGGAAGTGAATGATGAACGGAAGGAAAAATTTCTATTTAATAAAGAACCCTACAATGTCTTTCCGCTTCAAGTTACAGTTCATCAGGACAACAATGATATCCATTCCATTAAAGATCTAAAAGGAAAAAAAGCGATAGTGAGTGCAACGAGCAATTCTGCTGTTTTTCTTGAAAAGTATAATAAAGAAAATAATGCCGGTATTGAAATAGTCTATTCTGGCCAAGGCACAGATGATACGAAGAATCAAATCAAAACTGGTCGGGCGGATGCTACCATTACTACACCATTTGCAGTCGACTTCTTAAATAAACAAGCAGATGCACAGCAAAAGGTTGTGGGTGAGCCGCTTCTTAATTCAAAAGTATACTTTTTGCTAAGAAAAGACGAAACGCCTTTACAGAAGAGAATTGATGAAGCACTTGTGGAACTGAAAGAAGAAGGGGCAGTTAGCGAACTAAGTAAAAAGTGGCTGGGCGCCGACTATTCAGTGGGATTTTAATTAGATAGTAGTAAGCGCGGAGGTGCTAAAGCATGGGGAGAGCATTTGATCCTTCATTAATCGTCGATTTCATTCCGACGTTAATATATTATCTTGGCGTAACATTGAAAATTCTGGCAGCATCCGTTTTATTAGGAATGGTCATCGGGATAGCGGCAGCCATCCTGAGATTATTTCGTATCCCTGCTTTGAATCAAATAGTCATTTTGTATATTTCATTCATTCGGGGAACGCCTATTTTAATACAATTATTTCTAGTTTTTTATGGACTGCCTGCAATCCTTATATTCATTAATATTGATATTTCAAGAATGGATGCTCTGTATTTTGTCATTATTACGTATGCATTAAGTAATGGGGCGCATTTCGCAGAAATATTCCGAGGAGCAATTAAGGCAGTCGATTATGGGCAAACGGAAGCAGCCTATTCTGTTGGCATGAATAATAGTCAAAGTTTTTTTCGAATTGTGCTTCCTCAGGCAATAAGGATTGCTTTTCCGAATATCGCAAACTCCATTATCGGATCCTTGAAGGATACCTCACTTGCCTTTACCATCGGCGTAATGGATATGATGGGTAGGGGAGAGACACTGATTGCCGCAACTGCACATGCTCTCGAAGTCTATCTCTCATTAGCCGTTATCTATTATGCAGTCGTGCTATTGTTCGAGAAAATATTCAGACTTTATGAAAACCGCATTAATCGGCATCAAACTGTTGATGTGTCTGTTACTGGATAACAAAGAGAGGAGGGAAGGACTTGACGATTGATATACCATTCATTTGGACTGCTTTTAAGGAGATTATTAGAGCACTTCCAATCACACTTATCTTAACGATTCTTCCTCTTCTTGCAGGTTTTATTATCGGTCTCACTGTTGCCTTGATAAGGATATATAAAGTGAAATTTCTAAGTAGAGTTGCAAATGGATATGTTTCCTTCTTTAGAGGAACACCGATTATCATGCACATCATGCTCATTTATTTCGGTTTTCCATTATTAATCGATCAAATTTCTAAAAAGTTTGATTTGGGTATTCAATCTAATTCCATTCCGATCATTTTATTTGTCTTAACCGCCTTATCGTTGAGTGCGGGTGCCTATTTATCGGAAATATTCAGATCGGGAATTATCAGTGTCTCCAATGGCCAAATGGAGGCAGCCTATTCCGTGGGCATGAATTCGTTTCAAGCCATGACGCGAATTGTTTTGCCACAGGCCATTGCTCAGTCCATCCCGAATTTCACGAATATTTTTATTGGATTCTTGCATACGTCATCCATTGCTTTCGTTGTATCGCAAAAAGAAATGACAGGAGCGGCCAATATTGTTGCATCCACCAATTTGAAATTTTTGGAGTCATTTATCGCTGCTGGTTTAATTTATTGGGGCCTCACAATCATTGCAGAGGGGCTTTCGTTTTTAATTGAGAAAAAGGCCACTGCCTATAATCGAGGAGGAGTACAATGATTTATTTAAAAGAAATAAAAAAATCATTTAACCAGCAGCCCGTTTTAAAAGGAATTAATTTGAAAATAGGCAAGGGAGAAGTAGTTACCATACTTGGACCGAGTGGATCTGGGAAAACAACCTTGCTTAGGTGCTTGAACTTTCTCGAGAAACCGGATGAAGGAATTGTTCAAGTGGGGGATATAAAGGTGAAGTCTAAGAAGGCGACCAAAAGGGAAATCCTATCCCTTAGAAGACAATCGGCAATGGTTTTTCAGCATTATAACTTATTTGCTCATAAAACTGTTTTGGAGAATGTAATGGAAGGGTTAATTGTTACAAAAAAATATAAGAAAGCTGAAGCGAAACGGGAAAGTGAGCTGTTATTGGAAAAAGTAGGTTTGGAAGATAAGCATAACCATTTCCCTTCGCAATTGTCAGGAGGGCAACAGCAACGTGTTGGAATTGCCAGGGCACTTGCTTTAAATCCGGAGGTCATTCTATTTGACGAGCCAACGTCGGCACTCGACCCTGAGTTGGTTGGGGAGGTGCTTTCTGTCATAAAAGCAATTGCCCAGGAAGGCATCACGATGGTGATTGTAACCCATGAAATGAGTTTTGCTAAAGAGATATCGGATCGCGTTCTTTTCATGGATGGCGGGGTCATTGTTGAAGAAGGGTCACCATTGGAGATTTTCAATGCTCCAAAGGAAGAACGAACACGACAATTTTTAAACCGGATATCAAGAGATTATTCCTTATCGTTATTACAAGAAAAGGCCAATTAAAGGAAGGGGCCAAGGAGGACGTATGATTAATACAATCGTAGTCGATGAATTGATTGAAGAAGATAAAGAGACGGTGCGCCGTTTATTGGTTGAAAGTTATCAACAATATGAACATGAATATTCGAACCCGGAAGCCTGGGAAGGGTATTTAAAAAACATTCAATCTTCCGTGGATAATCCACATGTTGATAAGGTGTTGGTTGCAAAGTGCAATCAGGATATCCTTGGTACATTACAGCTTTTTCAGTCATCTGAAAAAGCATATGAAAAGCCGGAACTTGGGATTTTTTCACCAATCATTCGGTTGTTGGCCGTTCATCCCGAATCAAGGGGACGCGGTATCGCACAGGAATTATTAAAAGCTAGTGTAAATTATGCAAAATCGCAAGGTGCGTCCAGTTTGTATCTACATTCTACTGATAAGATGCATAAAGCCATTAAACTATATGAATGGTTTGGCTTTAAACGGGATCGAACGAAGGAATTTCAAAATCATGATATTTTAGTAAAATGCTATCGCTTAGATTTATAGAAGGAGGCGACTGTATGAGTCGAGAGCTGGAAAAGCGCTTAATATCGATACGGCGCCATTTACATCAATATCCGGAATTATCTAATGAAGAGTTCGAAACGACAAAATCGATACAAACGTGGCTCGAGGAAGAGAGCATTGAGATCCGTCATACAGGATTGAAAACAGGTGTTTTTGCAGATATAAAGGGCGGCCACCCCGGACCGACAGTAGCCATAAGGGCGGATATCGATGCACTTCCGATTGAGGAACGAACCGGGCTGCCATTTGCTTCGAAAGTAAAAGGAGTGATGCATGCTTGTGGCCATGATTTTCATACGGCAGCTGTAATGGGTGCTGCCTACCTTTTAAAAGAATGTCAATCAGAGTTGTGCGGGACAGTGCGATTGCTTTTTCAACCCGCAGAAGAATTTGGTGGCGGAGCGGTGCATGTGATAAAAGATGGTCAAATTGACGATGTAGCGGCTGTGATTGGGCTGCACAATAAACCCAATTTGCCTGTCGGCACCATTGGAATAAAAGATGGCCCGTTAATGGCGGCAGTGGACCGTTTTCATATTGTTCTTCAAGGGAAGGGGAGTCACGCGGCCATCCCTCAACACGGAAAAGATCCAATAGTGGCAGCGGCTCAGCTTATTACCGCTCTTCAAACTATCGTCAGCCGGAATGTCTCCCCATTAGATAGTGCTGTTGTAAGTGTAACGAGAATTACAGGTGGAAACACCTGGAATGTAATTCCGGGTGACGTCATATTGGAAGGAACGATTCGAACCTTTAATTCTGAAATACGCGAAGAATTAAAGAATAAGTTTTATTCGATTGTGAATCATATCGCCGCTGCTTTTTCACAGGGAGCTGCGATTGGTTGGTTTCCTGGACCACCCGCGCTTCATAATCATCCAGCTGTCACAGAAATGGCACGCAGGTCTGCTTTGGAGCAATCATTACACGTAATCAATCCAGAACCTTCAATGGGTGGTGAAGATTTCGCTTATTACCTTCAACATATCCCCGGTACCTTTGCCTTTTTTGGTACAAACGGAAACGAAGACTGGCATCATCCAGCCTTTACTGTTGATGAAAAAGCCGTTATTAAAGCCGCTTATTTTTTATCTGGAAGTGCCAAGGATTTATTATCTAACCATGGTAAGTGGTGAACATATTTGACTTAGGTGCCAGACACGATTTCGTGCCTAGTACCTTTGTTGTTGTAACTCCAAAGGTTTCGGTCCACCTTAATTTCAAGTATAGTCATGATGCAAACATTCTCCCCTTTTTTTCCTTCAATACATAGCCACTCTTCTTTCATTCATTCCAGCTTTTCATAGACTCCTCTCTCTCTCATTGATGAATCTAATTCTGAAAGGGTCTAGAAGATTAAATCTCAAACCATTATAGGCGAGAGCTTGGTCAATTATTAGTCAGAGGTATTCCATACTCATAAGCGAATGATAGATTTTTTTAATCAATTAAATAAATTTTTCTATCAATTAAGGTGTTGTCAAGTGCTTGTTTACAATGTTAGGATGAATTTCAATCAAATTAAAACAACTAATTCTATTTGTTAACTTGGTTTTGATGATTGGAGAGAGAGATATGAATTTTAAGCTTGGAATATTAGATCAAAGCCCCATTTTTCCTGGGAATTCGGCAGTTGATGCACTTAAGCAAACCGTAAACCTAGCTCAAAAAGCTGAGGAATGGGGATATACCCGTTTTTGGGTATCTGAACATCATCATATGGAACAAGTTGCTGGCTCTTCACCGGAAGTATTAATTTCTTATTTATTATCGAAGACCACATCCATTCGTGTAGGTTCTGGAGGTGTCATGCTTCAGCACTACAGTCCTTATAAAGTCGCTGAAAATTTTCATGTTTTATCCACGCTTGCCCCGGGCAGGGTAGATCTTGGCATCGGTAAAGCACCAGGTGGATTTCCTTTATCAACAAAGGCATTACAATTTGGAACTGTAAATGATGGAAAGGATTTTGGGGAACGTGCATCCTTATTGCAGAAGATTATTGAAAATTCAATCAATGACGATCATTTGCTTTCTGGTATTCAAGCAACGCCGATACCGCCTGAAAAGCCCGAAACTTTTCTGCTGGGTGCAAGTTCAGACAGCGCTCAACTAGCCGCTAACCTAGGAATGGGTTTTGTATTCGCCAGATTTATTAATAGTGATGATACCATGCTGTATGAAGCTTCCTCTGCTTACCGAAGCAAGTACCCAGAAGGTCGTTTTATCGTAACAGTAGCGGTTGTGGCAGCTCCTACCCAACAAAAAGCAGAGGAGCTGGCAAGCGAACACAAACTATTTAAAGTTCATCTTCAAAGTGGCCGGACGCTTACAGTTCAATCACGTGAGCAGGCTGAGTCATTTGAGAAGCAGGCTGGTGAAGCTTACGAAATAGAAGAGCAGACCCCAAGTGTTATTGCTGGGACTCCAGGATATGTTAACGGGATTTTAAAGGAACTTCAGGAAGTTTTTCAAGTGGATGAATTTATTTTGCATACACCGCTTCGAACAGAAACAGAACGGATCCAATCTTTTCAGTTGTTGAGTCCGCTTCTCTTAGGGGATGAGACTATCATTTAGAAGGAAAAGAAATACCAGCAGATATGAAGCAGCTGAAAAATATTTGTTATTCCAATATAAAAAGATAAGAAAGAGGAGTGAGAAACATTGAAGAAAATTAAATGGCTGTCCGTAACGATTTTAACAATAGCATTGCTGGTATTGGGAGCTTGTGGAAATAATGAGCAAACAGGATCGGAGAGTAAAGGAGACAAAGATGAGGTAGTGACTTTGAAAATTAGTGCAGCCTCGATCCCACATGCAGAAATTTTAGAGTTTATCGCACCGGATTTAGAAAAACAGGGCGTGAAACTGGATGTAGTGATTTCTACGGATGGTATTCAAACGAATCAACAAACCGCAAACAAAGAATTGGATGCAAATTTCTTTCAACATACCCCGTATTTAGAGCAAGTAAATAAAGATAGTGGTTTAAATTTGGTTAATGTGAAGGGCGTACATATTGAACCATTTGGTGTCTATTCAAAGAAAATTAAGTCTATAGGGGAATTGTCAGACGGAGCGAAAGTAGCTATCCCCAAAGATCCAGTAAACTTTTCACGTGCGTTACAGCTTTTTGCAGCAAATAATATCATTGAGCTGGATGGTTCCAAGTCAGGGGAATATACGATTGAGGACATTACAAAAAATGATAAAAAAATAGAATTCATTGCAGTCGATTCCCCACTTTTAGTTCACTCGCTTGACGATGTGGAAGCATCGGCCATTAACACAAACTATGCTCTGGAAGGAGGGTTAAAACCTCTAGATGATGCACTGATAATTGAAGGAAAGGATTCACCATATGTAAACATTTTAGTGGCACGTCCTGATAATAAGGACGATAAAGCGATCCAAAAGCTTGCGAATGCATTAACGACGGAAAAGGTCAAAGAGTTTATTTTAGATAAATATGAAGGAGCCGTCGTGCCAGCGTTTTAAGGGAAGGGAGTATTCTATACCAAGCTAGTTAAAAAGAGGAGGTGGCCACTTTGATTGAATTTCGTCAGGTTTCAAAAGTATTTGATGATGGAGAGAAGAAAATCGAAGCGTTAAAGGAAATTAATATAACCGTTGAAAAAGGGGATATATTCGGGGTCATCGGTTTTAGTGGAGCCGGAAAAAGTACACTCATCCGAACTGTTAATCTGCTAGAATATCCTACTTTAGGTGAAGTGATTGTAGAAGGAAAAGATCTAACAAAGATGTCTGAAAAAGATTTGCGTGAAGCTAAGAAAAATATCGGCATGATTTTTCAGCATTTTAATTTACTTAATTCCAAAACAGTCTTTGATAATGTAGCGATGCCGTTATTGTTAAGTAAAAAAAAGAAAAAAGAGATTGAAGAACGAGTTTATGAGATTCTCCGCTTTGTTGGCCTAGAAAACAAAGCAATGAATTATCCAAATCAGCTATCAGGTGGACAAAAGCAGCGTGTCGGGATTGCCCGTGCATTGGCTACAAACCCCTCCATTTTATTATGTGATGAAGCAACATCAGCTTTGGATCCACAAACAACAAAATCAATCTTGAATTTGCTGAAACGGATAAATGATGAATATAAAATTACCATTCTTATTATCACGCACGAAATGGAAGTGATTAAAGAAATTTGTAATCGGGTTGCAGTGATGGAGGATGGTAGCGTGATTGAATCAGGGAATGTGATCGATATCTTTGCCCGTCCACAAACAGAAACAACACGTAACTTCATTCGATCGGTTGTTCGCGATGAAGTGCCATCAAGTGTTTATGGATTGCTCAATGAGAATACCTATTTCAGCCGTATTTTTAAAATTGATTTTTTGGGATTGAGCTCTGGGCAGTCAATCGTTTCAAGAACAGCGAAGAGGTTTAATGTGGAAATAAACGTTCTGTTCGGCAATATTACTGAGTTACAAGGCGTCCCATTTGGTAATTTAATTGTTGAAATAATAGGAAATGATGATGAAATTGATCGGGCATTACAGTTTATAAAGAATCAAAAGGTTGAAGTGAAGGAGGTTACGAAGGATGGAAGTAAGCAAAGAGCTCATTTTAAACGCCTTGTGGGAAACGCTGTACATGGTTAGTATTTCACTTTTTTTTGGAAGCATCATCGGAATATTCTTAGGCATTTTATTGGTTGTAACAAGAAAAGGTCATATTTATGAAAATAGATTTATTTTTTCTATATTGAATCCAATTGTAAACATTTTCAGGTCGATTCCGTTTATAATCTTGCTTGTGGCGATTATCCCATTTACAAGACTAATTGTTGGTACGTCGATTGGTACCACAGCAGCAATTGTACCACTCGTGCTTCATATTGGCCCTTATATCTCAAGACTAGTAGAGAATTCGCTATTGGAAGTGGATGAAGGCATTATTGAAGCCGCGAAAGCCATGGGAGCAACGCCGTTACAAATTATTTTCAGGTTTTTAATGCCTGAAGCTTTTGCGTCGTTAATTCTGAGTATAACAACTGCAACAATTGGTTTAGTGGGCGCTACAGCTATGGCAGGAGCTATAGGTGGCGGTGGACTTGGAGATGTAGCGATAACATATGGCTATCAACGCTTTAGCACCATTACGATATTCGTCACCGTTGTAATTCTAGTAATTGTAGTTCAGGGAGTTCAAAGTTTAGGAAATATGTGCGAACGAAAAATTAGAAGGGTGTAGTGGCGGTATTGAACAGAGGGAGAGGGGAATGAATGATGAAAAAATGTATTTTACCTATATTGCTTATCTTGGGGGTGTTATTGACAGGTTGCACAAGTGATTCAACGAATGCAGGAGGGAAACAAACGAAAGTGAAGGTCGGGATTAGAAATTCTGAACTTCGAACATGGGAATTTTTAAAGGAACAGGCTGAAAAAGAAGGGGTGGAAATTGAAATTGTTAATTTCTCATCGGCTTATGATCCGAATGCAGCGCTGGCAGAAGGGGATATTGATATCAACGCCTTTCAACATGTTGCCTATTTAGATTCATTTAATGCGAAAAACGATACAGACATCGTTCCAATTGGGACTACAATTATTGCTCCTCTTGGTTTGTATTCAAGTAAATATAAATCGGTGGAAGAGATTCCAAATGGTGCACAAATTGCTGTCCCCAATGACCAGGCTAACTGGGGGAGAGCTTTATTGTTATTACAAGAAGCTAAGCTCTTAAAGGTTGTTGATGACTTTGACGGGAATGGTGGACAGGATAAAATAAAGGAAAATCCGAAGAAAATCAAAATTGTTCCTGTCGATGGTGCAAGTGCCCCACGTGTGATGGAAGATACAGCTGGTTCGGTGATTAATAATGGAGTTGCGGTAGAAGCGGGACTCACTTTAAAAGATGCTCTTGTGCATGAAAGTAGTACTGCAAAGCCATATATAAATATTATAGCGGCCAGGAGTGAAGACCAAGACAATGAAGTTTTCCGAAAACTAGTTGATCTCTATCAATCAGAGAAAACGGCTAAGTTTATTGAAGAGACCTATAATGGAAACTATATTCCAACATTCATTACCTTGAAAGAATTGAGCAGTTATAAGGAGATATATTCTAATAAATAAGGAGAGATTAGAATGGCTCAAGACAGACAGATGAAGTTAGCTGCTTATCTGATTGGAACAGGCATGCATGTTGCGTCGTGGAGGCATCCGGCATCAAATCCGAATGCAAGTATCGATGTAAAAGCTTTGCAAAGACTCTCAAAAATTGCGGAGAAGGGGAAATTTGATCTTGCCTTTGTGGCAGATAGTTTGGCCATTAATCATGAATCACATCCTCAAATACTTAATCGGTTTGATCCGATTGTACTTATTACAGCATTAGCTGCAGCGACAGAAAAAATTGGCATTGGGGCGACAGCTTCTACAACGTACAGTGAACCTTATGTACTCGCTCGCCAATTTGCTTCTGTTGACCATATAAGCGGCGGACGGGTGGGCTGGAATGTTGTTACGACAGCTGATGCGACCGGAGAAACGGCCTTGAATTTCAGTCGCGATAAACATTGGGCGCACGATCATCGTTATGAACGAGCGGAGGAGTTCATCGACGTTGTCCAAGGATTATGGGATTCGTGGGAAGATGATGCGTTTGTGCATAACAAAGAAACGGGACATTTTTTTGATCCTGATAAAGTACATGAGCTTCGGCATAAAGGCAACTATTTTTCAGTTAAAGGTCCGTTGAATATTGCACGCTCGGCGCAGGGGCAGCCGGTTATTATTCAAGCGGGTGCGTCAATACCAGGGCAGCGATTAGCCGCTCGAACAGCCGAAGTCGTTTTCACTCATTGGGATAACATTGAAGAATCGAAACGATATTATCAAGAATTAAAATCGTCTTTAATGGATTTTGGAAGAAGCGGAGAAGAGCTCCACATCCTTCACGGAATTTCCCCTATTATCGGAGAAACCGAAGAAATAGCCATTCAAAAATACAATAAACTCCAAAGTCTCGTTGACCCTTATGAGAGTTTGAAATTCGTTTCTGGTTATATGGGCAACGTAGATTTTTCAAAATATTCTTTAGATACATCAGCGAAGGATGTTGATTTTCCATCAGTAAATAGCATACAAAGTAATTTTAATGAAATGAAGAAAATTATTGATGAAGAAGACATAAAAGTCGGTGAATTATATGCGAGATTTTTCAGTCCTGCCAGACGGGATAGATTTGTCGGTACACCAGCTCAAGTAGCCGATGAAATGGAGTTATGGTTTACTGAAAAAGCTTCAGATGGCTTTATGCTTCAATTTCCACTGTTACCAGGCGACTTAGAGGATTTCGTCGAGTTGGTGGTTCCAATTTTACAGGAGAGAGGTTTGTTCCGTTTGGACTACGAAGGAGACACTCTCCGTGATCATCTTGGATTAAAGAATCCAAAAAATCGCTTTGTTAACGAAGAAATAACAAATTAATGGGAATTAGGGATTAAATTACTCGCATTTTCATTAGAATCCATCAATTAAGTCATATATAAGGGAAGGACAAAGGAAAGAGGGACTATGGAGAAATCCTAGTCCCTCAAATTCTTTTCTCCTATCCATATACATAAAGGTCTCTTGTTTATAGAAGGGAAATATCAACAGCTACTAAAACTAACAAGTTAAGTTCAGCCCTTTCCTGCTTGGAATCCAGGATATTTGGTCATTCCGCCATCAGCATATAAGGTCATTCCCGTTACGTAACTAGATTCTGCGGACGCAAGCCAAGCGGCACAAGCGGCAATTTGTTCCGGTTTTCCGATGTATCCCATCGGAATCAGGTCGATGACTTCTTGTTTAGCTTTTGGGTCATTGAACTTTTCGGCATTGATGGGTGTGTCGATTGCACCAGGTGAAATATTATTAATGCGAATCCCTTTAGGGGCATATTCAAGTGCAAGTGTTTCAGTCATCATCTTCACTCCGCCCTTACTTGCTGCATAATGGACAAAATGAGGCCAAGGTATCCGGTCATGAACGGATGACATGTTAATGATATTGCCCTTGATACCATGATCGAGCATGTAATTGATTGCTTCCCTGCTTGCGAGGAACATCCCCGTTAGGTTTACATCGATGACTTTCTGCCAATCTTCCAGAGTCAACTTTTCGCTGGCCACTTCGTTTTCAATACCAGCATTGTTGATCATGATGTCAATCGTACCAAAGGTTTCAGCAGCGAATGAAAGCAATTTCTTCACATCCGCTTCCTTCGAAACGTCACCTTGAATCGCTGCTGCTTTCCCGCCAGCAGCTTCAATCGTTTTGATGATTCCCTTATGGTCGTCATTTTCAGTGTGATAATTTAATACGACATGTGCTTTTTCTTTACCGAACCTTTCGGCCATGGCTTTTCCCAACCCTTTTGCCGCCCCAGTAATGACTACCACTTTTTTCTCTAAATCTTTATACATCATTTATCGCTCCCTGACTATTCTTTTGTAAAGCCGATCATAACTCCGCCAGCAATTACGAGTACACACCCGATGAGGACGAAGGCCATTTGCTTTTTGGATTTTTTCTCTCCTAAAAGAAAGATGCCGCCTAAAGTGGAAATGACGATCCCCATTTGGGAAAATGAGAATGAGATGGCAACGCCCACTTTTGGATTAGCGAGCAGGAGACCGATATTACCGACTGCCCACATCAATCCGGTTAGGATATTACGCCTAGCATATTTATTAAACGGTTTATGTTTGATGGAAAGGAGCACGGCAGCCAGGAACATGCCGATTGCTTGCGGCAGGATCGCCGACCATCCGTCAACTTCATTCCATCGGATAACAATGACATATGTAACATAACCCACTGTTGAAATGGCAAGGTGAAAAACCCCTTTTTTCATGCTTCCTGCTTTTTTGTTATCACCATCGTCGTAGCTCGTCAGCAAGACACCTGTAATCAAACAGATTATTGCAACAATGCCGATGATGATTGTCATCCTGTCATTCCATTCCCTGAAAATGATAACCGCAAAAAATGCATTTCCTAGAATTTGCAGTCCTGTTGAGATTGGAACGGTTTTCGATACCCCGATTTCCTTGACGCTATTGAATTGAAATAACTGCCCGAATGCCCAGCCTATCCCGGAAATGATGCCGACAATCCACACTAGACTGCTCCATTCCGGCGGATTGATGAAAGACATCATGATGGCGAACAGTAATGAACCGATTGTAATGCCAAGTGTTTGATTATAAGAGTTGCCCCCGAGTTTTTCGGAAACAAGCACTAAGCTGCCCCATGTCAATGCAGGGAGTAGTGCAAAGAGAAAGCCTTCCACAAAATTTCATCTCCTAAACTAAAATACAATGATTTAATGAATATATAATAGGTAGTTAGCAAGCTATTGAATGTATTTAGAGTTTTCCCTTTACACGGGAAAGAAAAACATGGTTTTAATTTACCGATTTGTCATTTTTTTAAAGTGTGGGAAACAATGAAATAATAAGTGTTTTATGGTACTTTAAATGTAAAAATAGTTAGGAGAAATAGTATGACGACACTGAATGAATGGTTTGAAAAGGGGATTCCTGCTAAAGAATTTGTAGCTTCGATGAAAGTTCATAAAGAAAACTTACAATCGATTCAGGAGGGTTTTACCATTTCTGCAGAGGACCAAGGTTTTTTTGATGAATTAAAGACGAAGGAACTTCGAGCCATTGTCATTACTGAAGACTGGTGCGGGGACGCGATGATGAATATTCCTATATTGTTGAATATATCTGAAGCGGCAAATATTGAAACTCGCATGGTTTTACGAGATCAAAATCTAGAACTGATGGATCAATACTTAACGAATGGAACAGCGCGTTCGATTCCCATTTTTATATTCATTGATAAGAATGGTGAAGAAAAAGCTGTTTGGGGGCCTCGTGCACCAAAGGTACAAGAGTATGTGATGGAGTTGAGGTCTGACCTGCCGGCCAAGGATGATGAGCGTTTCGAGGCAGAGCAAAAAGCAGTTATTAAAAAGATAACTGCAGCTTTTGCTGAAGAAAAGCACCTGTGGGGCGAAGTATACAGCAGCATCAAGGAAGCATTGGGGAGCTGCTGACAGCGGGTATGGCACTTTTTAATCTGACCAAAAAAGGGTGGTTAAGCCCATTTTAGATTTTCTTCCATGATGTATGGCTGTTTCAAAACGGATACTGCAACCTGATTGGTTGAATAGATAATACGATTCCTTCTATAAGAATTCACCTTTCTAGAGTCCGTGGTTTTGGAACAGCCTCTTCTTTTTTTATGATTCTGGAATAATTGTGACGCCGATTGTTCGAATAGGAGAGTCTTGTTTAGCACTTTGATTCGTAGCTTTGTAGTATTTTACCATTAAATCGTTCAATTCATTTTGGAAGTTAATAAAGCTTTCATCATCAAGCTTTAGTTCTAAAAGGGAAAAGGTTGAGCCATCTTCCGCGCAGTCTCTTTCTTCTAATTTAGTTAGATAGTTTTGATATTGAGTCATAAGGGATAATTGATAATAAGAAAAATAGTTCACCTTTTTCTCATTAGAAGATTTTTTCCATTCTTCCCCGCTAAGTCGCGCTTCTTCTTCATTTAAAACATAGTATTTTTCGGAAACGGATCTCACTTTTTTTTCTTTTACAATGCGAATGACCCCTGAATCCAACAGAACCTGTATATGTCTATATAATGTTGCTTGGGGTACATCTTTAATGATTTTTAACATTTCCAATGGTGTTAAGCCACTTTCCCTGTTTCTCATTAAAGCTTGGGTAATTTTTATTCTTACAGGATGCATTAAAATTTCAGCTTTATTAATCATCTTATTCTCCTCACATTGGAAATTATAACTGGATAATCTTAAATCAATTTTAATGTTGGTCATGAATAATAAGTTTAATTCATCATAAATTGTAATGATTGAATCACTTTCATTTAAATAAAAATGACACAGTTCGAAAAATAATATTACAGAAATATTTTTTCGAAGTAAATCATAAGCCTTTTCGAATAAGTGTAAAAAAATAATGTCTTCATGAAATGAAATTTAATAAATAACACTATATTTTTATTATTATTCATTGTGATAATATTATCATTATAAATAACAATAAAAACTAAAACAATATTTTATTAAAGAAAAAAACAGGTGCAAAATTCCATTTTTCATGTTATCATTATCGATAATGATAATAATATTTCATTTTCAAAGGAGTGGTATATATGGAATTGCATTATGGATGGAATGAATTGAAAGATATTGATTTCATGTCGATTCTGCCGATTGTTTTACCGGTAATTGCTATTGGGATGATTTTAGTGCTTATAGCATTAATTGATTTATACAGAAATCGAAAGACGAGGAAAAATGTTTTATTGTGGACACTCATCATTATTTTTGCAAATACTATCGGTCCAATTCTGTACTTCGTTATTGGAAGAAAGGACAGTGAAAGAATATGAAATTAGAAATTAAAAATGTTACAAAAAAATTCAAAGAAAAAACAGCGGTCTATAATTTTTCAATGGAACTGCAATCAGGGGAATGTGTTGGATTGATAGGGCCAAATGGGGCTGGTAAATCGACACTAATAAAAGTGATTGCAGACATAATAGATCCAAGTATGGGAGAAGTATTGCTTGATGGCAAGAAAATTTCAAAAATGAAAAAGGAGATAGGCTATTTACCACAATACCCTAACTTCTTTCAATGGATGACTGCCAAAGAAACCCTCACTTTCATGGGCCAGCTCTCAGGTATCAAGAGGGAGGAATTATTAAGCGGCATTCCTGAGATATTGTCGAAAGTGGGGTTGAGCGGGGAAGAGAATTCCAAGGTGCGGACTTTTTCAGGCGGAATGAAACAAAGGCTTGGAATTGCACAGGCGCTGTTACATAAACCGGCATTGATTGTCATGGATGAACCGGTTTCTGCATTGGATCCAATCGGCCGGAGAGAAGTGTTAAACATCATAAAAGAGATAAAGAAAGATACGACAATTTTAATATCGACGCATATATTAAGCGATGCAGAAGAAATATGTGAGAGGTTTGTCATTATAAAAAGTGGTAAAAAAATTGAGGACACAACTATGTCGGAATTATTAAATAGGAATAGCGGAAATAAAATTAATGTCGACATAACCTCTAAAAGTCAAAAATGGATTGAAAACGTTAAAAGCTTGAACTTTGTCAAAGGTGTAGAGGTAATGGGAAATAAATTGAAGATTGAAGTGGAAAATATTGAGTCAAACAAGAATATGTTACTGGCGAATGCTTTGGAGCATAATGTTGATCTTGTAAGGTTCGAAATAGATAACGATACATTGGAAGAGATATTCTTAAAATTGGTGGTGGAAAAATGAATAATTTTGCCGTTTTAGCTAAAAAGGAATTTGTTCAGATGTTACGTGAATATAAAGTGATTTGGCTGCCGCTTGTATTTATATTTTTAGGAATAACTCAACCAGTCGTAAGCTATTATTTACCTTCAATATTAGAGGCACTGGGCGGGGGCCAAGGGATTACCATTGACCCAAGCATGGCTGCCCAAAAAGGCGGCGAAGTTCTTGCTAGTACATTGGGGTCTCAATTCGATCAGCTAGGGGTCATGATCATCATCGTTTCCATGATGGGAGTCGTACAATCCGATAAAGCGAATGGAATGCTGGCTTTCATTCTTACAAGGCCAGTGACGGTTGGAGCTTATATAAGCGGGAAAATCATTTCCAATTATCTGTTTGTTGCCTGCAGTGTAGCATTGGGATATTTGGTTTCATATCTGTATGTAGTTTTTTTGTTTACGAGTGTTGATTTTGCGGATTTAGTAGTGGCTTTGCTGTTCTATCTGCTGTGGGTCCTATTTATCGTTTCATTCACGACGATGATCAGTACCATTTTTAATAGTCAGGGTATAATTGCATTAATTTCGATAGTATTTCTCCTCGGCTGTAGAATCATAGTTGGGTTAAGTCCGGTTATAGACAATATGAATCCGGCAAGCATGAGTAAACATGCCATGGAAGTACTGATTTTAGGCACAGTCAATTCACAGGCGATTTGGGGTGCAATAGCGGCACTTGCGTTAACGGCAGTAACGATATTGGTAACGAACATATGGATTTCAAAAAAGAAATTCAATAACGAGTAAGTTGGGGATGGAAATGTGTTAATCATGAAGTGATGGGAGGATGATAACTTTGTTAAGCATCACAGATTTAGAGAAAAGCTACTCGGTCAAGAAGATTTTGAATGGTGTAAATCTAGAAATCAAAAAAGGGGAAATCTTAGGTTTTATAGGGGCAAATGGTGCAGGGAAAACGACGACGCTGAACATTATTACGGGCATTTTAGATTCTGAAAATGGAAAGGTTGAAATAAATGGCCTGACCAAAGAAGACGGCATAGAATATAAAAAACAATTTTTCTTCATCCCTGATACTATCAATGTTTTTAACAATGTTTCGGGATTTGATTGGATCCGTTTCTTGATGAACCTATATGGAAATGATGACAAAGAACGTTTGGGGAAATATATCAATCGGTTTGGGATGCAGGAGTCCATTAAAAAGCCAATGGGAAGTTATTCTTATGGGATGATGCATAAGGTATCCCTGATAGCGGCCTTTACCATTAATCCCCCGATCATCATTATGGATGAACCGTTAAATGGATTAGATCCAAACGCCGTTTTAGTTTTTAAGGGGTTAATCAAACAATATGTTGAAACGGGCGGTACAGTGTTTTTCTCGACGCATCTGCTGGATGTGGCAGAGAAAATTTGTAATACAGTGGCTATTTTAAAAGAGGGGAAAATCATCCTGCATGATGAAATACAAAATATAATAGGTGAAAGTTCATTAGAATCTACCTTTATGGAGGCTCAGGTATATGAAGGAAAAACTTCAGTTAACTAGATTTTTCATTTCTTCCTTCTATAAAATGCCCAAGCAGACAATGTTGCAGGCTGTACTGATAATAGCCGCTTTTTATATGTTTTTGCAGCTGACTGTCGTAAATGCCTTTGTTTATTTTCTTGGAGATACCGAGGTCTTCCTGTTTTATAATGTAACGATTTCCAGCATTCTCGTCTTTGCATTGGTTTGCTATTTGTCCACATCACAAATATTTGCTTATTATGAATTTAAAGTATTGGCGGCTCTGCCACTCACCTATAAAGAAATATCAAGGGCTAAGGTATTAAGTAGTTTATGGGTCCCCATCATCTTATCAATGGCAATCCAGGTGCCAACAATCGGCTTCTTGATAGTCGATCTAAAGTTTATGGAAGCGTTTAAATTATTCATATTTTTACCGATTGTCAACGGTTTGACGGCTTTGCTCCTGCTTTTAATCTTATCGTGCATTAATAGGTATTATTATAGATTCAAAAATAAAGTAGCATACTTACTTGTGAACATTGTTGTCATCCTCATGCTTGCGATTATTTCCATTGTATATTTTGCTGGAAAATCATCCATTGCCCTTTCAGAGGTCATCTCGGAAATAGATATGAATTCTATTGAAGGTCTAAAAAACTCGTTGCAATTCATAATGGGACATATGTTTGAAACCGCAAATATGATTCCGGTGATTAAATGGATACTGGATGCCTTTGTATCAAATGAAATAACAGTTCAATTTATAATTATTTATATTTCGATACTAGTAATTGGTTTCCTATTATATTCATTTATTATAGAAAACATTTCCGTTAATTATTTTAAAAACGGGTTATTGGGAAATAACAAAGCGAATATGAAAAACTCAAAGGTTAATATATCAAAAAATCAATGGAGTAACTATTTACAAAGAGAGATATGGATCATTAAGTCTGAAGCATATTTTAAGATGCAAATCGGTTTAGGCCTTTTATTGCCGCCAGTCTTTTCACTGGTCATGTTATTGCTGATTCAGAATGAAGTGTTCCCGAATTATTTGAATATAACGAAAGAGGGAGTCTTTGATAAATACTTTTCATATTCGATCCTTTTCTTGTGTTGTATAAATAATATAAGCGGAACCCCATATTCAAGAGAAGGAAAATATCATTATTTACTGAAAAGTGCCCCTTTTGATGAAAAATATGTTTATTTTTCTAAAGTGATATTTTCATCAATAATAGGGATTATAGCCGTATTGATCAGCTTTATGATATTTGCACTTTTTGGTTATTGGGAAATGGAAACTGCAGTCATGTTATTAATTACTTCTTGTTTAGTGGTTTGCTATAATCTTCTAACACCATTATATGATATGAAAAATCCAAGTATAGAATGGGAGAACCCATCTGCTGCCATTAAATCAAACCCCAATGTATTAATTAGCCTGCTTTATGGATTGCCATTATTAATCGTGGTTACATCCATTCATTTTGGCTTGGTTTGGTTCAGTGTCCAGCCCATGATGGGAGCGCTCATAATATTAATGATCGTAATAGCGATCAATTCCGTTTTGGTTAATAGGTTGAAATATAATTTATGAAAGTCGTTATATTAGAAAAGTATATAAAGGAAGTACAGAAAATCGGCACTAAATAAATTTAAAAAAGGAGTGTCTTATTATGGGGAAGCACCATGATAGAGATTTTAAAATTTATGCTGCTCGATTAGTATTGGAAGAAGGCAGAAAACCTAGGGAATTGGCTGAAGAACTTAATATCTCGACACCTACATTAAGAAATTGGGTCAACATCTATAAAGAAGCAAATGAAGAAGGCCTGGCGGACTCCAGTATTGGTTTTTCAGGTCTCAGTCAGAAAGAGGAAAAGGATAAAATAATTAAAGATTTACAGGAAGAGAATGAGATATTAAAAAAGGCAATGCACATTTTTACGAAACAACCAAAATGATCGAACCGCATTTAAGCCATATTTTATTTTTCACAAATTATAGTGAAAAATAAAATATGGCTTTTTTTAATTAGTATTTTTTTCATTTAATGTAATATTTTCTAAATTATTTAATACTAAACTCCCTATGAAAATATTACTAAAGAGGAAAAATAATAAAAATTGGTAAAGTTATTATGTAATGTAGATAATTTACAAATTTTTAATGGACTCGGCAAAATTCTTGTGATAAAGTGTTATCGATAATGATAATAGGTAATAATTAACCTAGAAAATGAAATAATTGTTTAAAAAAAGAAATTTTTGAGGGAAAAAATGGATAAAATCTACGGATTTCCAGAAAAAAAGAGAGGAGGAAAATTATAATTGATTGAATATTTTATGAATAAGAAAAAGATTTATAAATCTTACATCAATTTTTATGAAGCGGAATCAGTTAATTTGGACTATATGGATGATATTTTCAACGAAAAGGAATGGAATTATCTTAATTTGCAAAATGGCAAAAGAACCATCGAAGCAAAGAAAAGTTTGTACTTTGGAAAAAAAGCAATTATGGAGTTTTTAGATATAGGTTTGGATGAAATAAAGAATGTATCACTGTTGAAAGGAGTCTTTGGACAGCCGATTATTGTTAATAACCTGTTCTTATTAATGAACATGAACATGGGGATATCCATCGCTCATACGGATAAAACATTCGGAATACTGATTTTTGATCAACTGCATCCAATGGGAATCGATATAGAAACAAAAACGAAAACTGATTCTGAATTTTTAGAGACCTATTTAACTAAATCCGAGAAAAAGATGATTAAGGATAGTGAAGGTCTTTTAAATAATGAAATTTTCTTTAGTGCAAAAGAAAGTCTATCAAAAATACTAAAAACAGGATTGACCTCTCCACTTGAAATCTATGAGATTTCTAAGGCTGAAATGGATCATGATAACATCTCACTTTTCTATAAAAATTTTTCCCAGTACAAATCAGCGGTCGTACTCGTGAATGATGAAATAAGAAGCATTACCATTCCAATAAACTCTACGAAAATAATTAAGGGGGAATACCAATGGAATTAAAAATGGAAGCAAATGCTGAATTTAATAATAATAAATTAGTACAATATCTTTTTAAAAAAGAGGATAGAGTTCATAAGTTAATAATTTCGTTATTACTACTCAGTTTAATCGCAGGTATCGAAACGACGCTTTTGTTATATTCTGCGGATCAAAAAGGGATGAATGTATTAAATGGCATGTCCATTTCAGAGATTGGGGCCATGAGTTTTGCCATTAACACAATTGTAATGGGGGCTCTGGGATTATTTGTCACTTTCATCATTCAAATATTAATTGTGTGCCTATTATTTTTAGTTTTAAAAGAAAGACCGGTAAATATTAAAGGGATTTGCCAAGCTGTCATAAATGCTGGGATATGCATCGTCATTGGATCTGGTGTTAATGCAATAATCTCATTATTGGTCAAGAGCAAGGAAACGACATTTACTAGCTTATCCTTACTCGTGCATGATAAAAATTCCATCCTTCACACCTTCATGGCCGAATTTGAATTGTTTTACATTGTCAGTTTAATCCTATTCAGTTTTAGTTTGGAAAAGTTGGCGCTCGCCAAAAGAAGGAATGCAATAATCATAACGATTGTAATAGCTTTAATTTCTTTAGTTTTTCATATGTTGACAGTTGCATCAGGCACATATTTAAAATAATGGGGGAAAATGATGAAGATGAATTCTTTAGCGAATCTATTTGAAGAAAGTGTTAGGGAATATGGAGACAATATTGCAGTAAGAAATAAGGATCAGCAATTTACTTATAAAGAAACGAATATCTTGGCAAATAAAATGGCGATGTACATAAAAAACAAAGGGATAAATAAAGGTGATAATGTCGGAATCTATATTGAAAAGTCGGAGCATGTTTTATTTTTAATCATAGCACTCCTTAAATTGGGGGCTACCTATGTACCTATCGACCCTAAAAGTCCTGATGAAAGAGTAAAGCATATAATAAAGAACTCAGAATTGAAGTTATTGATTGGGGATAAAGGCCGGATTAGCGGCATTGATTGCAATTATGTAACCCTCGATGAAGTGATAGAGAATTCAAATGATATAACCGGTGAGAATTTCCATATCTTAATTGATCCAAAGGATCCAGCCTATATCATTTTCACATCGGGCTCTACTGGTAAGCCTAAAGGAGTTTGCGTTTCACATGAAAATGTCATGAACTTGTTTTTAGGCTGCGACGGTTTGTTCGAGTTTAATAATAAAGATATATGGACATTTTTCCATTCCTACGCATTTGACTTCTCCGTCTGGGAGATGTGGGGGGCTTGGATATATGGCGGAGAAGTTGTAGTGGTTTCATTTGAGGAAAGCAGAAATCCAATATCCTTTGTTGATTTATTGATAAGTACACAAACAACCGTTTTCAATTGTACACCAAGCGCTTTCTTCGAGGTGATTGGTGAGCTCATAAACCGACAAAATGAATTAAGTTTAAAATACATCATTTTTGGAGGGGAAGCATTAAACTTCAAGAAATTGACACAGTGGTTTTCTCCCGAAAATGACAGGCTGCCAAAGTTAATAAATATGTACGGAATAACTGAAACCACCGTTCATGTAACATACAAACACATCACTAAGAATGATGTGGAAAAAGGAATTACGAATATCGGAAAAGTCTTGCCTCATCTTGGGTTCAAGGTGATGAATCAAAATGGAGAAGAAGTAACTGGAGATGAAGAGGGCGAGTTATACGTTTCAGGAAAAGGTGTTTCGCTAGGCTATTATAAAAATACCATGATGAATAAGCTGAAATTTACGGATATTGATAATGTTCGCTACTATAAGTCAGGGGATGTAGTGAAAGTTTTGGATGATGGTGATCTGCAATATATCGCCAGGAATGATGAGCAAGTGCAGTTAAGAGGTTTCAGGATTGAATTAGGGGAAATAGAGAGCTCGTATAATGATTTGAAAAACATCAGGAATGCAGTCGTTACGATGGATAAAGCGTTTAATGATGATATGCACTTATTTTTATACTATGTTGCTGATGAAGAATTAGCTGCTGATTATTTGAGGGAAAGTGTAAAGAGCTCATTGCCAGCCTATATGATCCCAAGCTTTTTTATCAAGGTGGACAGCATCCCCCTAACGGTAAATGGCAAGCTGGATAAATCCTTATTACCCAAATTCGTCATAAAAGACAGTGAAGCTCCATCAAATATCGAGAGTCCAGTGGCTGAAACAATTAGTGAAAAAGTAAGAGAATTGGTTGGTGGCATCATAGGCAATGGGGTTATAAAAAATAATCAGTCCCTACTTGAATGTGGAATGAACTCATTATCGATAATGAGATTAATTGTCAATATTAAAAATCAATTTCAAATTGAAATGGCTCCTTCAGTTTTATTGGAGAACGACACGATTATGAAATTATCCCGAGTCATAGAAACTCGTCAAAAAGAAGGGGGAAAGCAAGATTATACACCGATCAATATTAATGCCAGAAATACATACCCTTTAACATATGAACAAGAAAATTTGTGGTTCATTCACCAAACCAATGCAGACAAGTCGTTATATAACATCGTTTTTTCGTATGAAATATCAGGTGAAGTGAATGAAGGAAATCTGGAACTATCTTTAGATAAGCTAAGCAATAAACATCAAATTTTAAAAAGTGTCATTAGAGAAGAAGCTGGAATGGGCACCTTGGCTTTCGATGAGTCGATTCATCATGACATTACCTATTTCGATGTTTCGGATCTTCCTCTAGACATGCAGGAAGAAAAAATAAATTACTTGGTGAAGGAAGAAACGGAAAGGCAATTTGATTTAGGAAATGGTCCCCTCTTATCGATTGCGCTAGTGAAGACAAATGAATGTGAATATCAATTATTATGTAACATCCACCATATTATTTTTGATGGTTGGTCGATTCCATTAATGATCAATGATTGGTTTTCCATTTATGAGGAAATCAAGAATGGTGAACGAAATGATAGAAATAACCAATCAATCCAATATGGAGATTATGCTTTATGGCAAAAAAACTCGCCAAATTATGTAAGTGGTAAGGATAATGAGTTCTGGAGTAATGAAATAACTGCATTACGGCAAAAGTCTTTATTACAATATGATCATCAAAAAACCGGAGAAGGTAAAAGCACTTCCGATATTATCAGCTTTTCGTTACCTAAAGAAATTCAAAACAACCTGGAAAGTCTTCATAAAAAAACGAAATCGACTTTGTTCATGAGTTTACTTACTGCCTATCAAACCTTTTTATCAGTGTACTTTGATGAAGAGGAAGTTGTCGTCGGGAGTCCTTTGGCAAAGAGAAACCATGTGGACACTGAACAATTGATAGGATATTTCGTTAACACATTGCCCTTTAAATTAAATGTATCCCAGGAAGATTCATTTGAAGAAATTTTGCGGAAAAATATAAAAAATATTGCAGGTGTTTTTGACCATCAAAATTTACCTACTAAGGAAATTTTGAAATATTTATCGGCAGAAAGAACCATGGAAACTACGCCATTATTCGATACAATATTTGTCCTGCAAAATAACCAGAAAGAAAAGCTGGCATATAGAAATTTCACGTTAAAGCCGAAAAAAATCAATACCTTTAAAGCTAAATTTGATTTAGTTGTTCAGGCAGAAGAAATGGATGGGGATGAAATATTCATTTCGTTTGAATTCAACAAATCATTATTTAATAAAGCGACGATTCAAAGAATGGCTAGTAATTTTCAGTATTGGCTGCAAGAGATTACAACCGAGGGAAACAAGAAGATAAAGGACATCACCTATTTAGAGCCTGCACAGTTACGATCGATAATCGAAATGGGTACAGGCAATGTAAATCAAGAAGTGGAAGATCATCGTTTTGAAGATGTAATTGCTAGGTTTGAGAATAAAGTACGTACAAATTTCAATGATGTTGCCATTGTTCATGGTGATGACCAGGTGACGTATAGCGAGTTAAATGCCCGGGCAAATCAGGTGGCACACCGATTATTCCGGAACCATGTAAATGTAGAAGATAGAATCGGGATTTTTATGGATCGATCGATCAATATGGTTACGGCCATTTTAGCCATTATGAAAGTTGGGGCGGCATATGTGCCTTTGGACCCGTCACAACCAGAGTCACGGCTGAAACATATGATTGAGGATTCTCAACTCACATATTGTTTAAGTAATGAAGAAGGACTTTCAAAGTATCCCGGTGATGAAGGGAAACTAATATGTATCGAAGACATACTAAAAGAGCGGGAAATTGAATGCGAAGAATTCGTTTCAAGAAAGATATCGGAAAGTGATCTGGCCTATATCATCTACACTTCAGGAACAACAGGTAAACCTAAAGGGGTCATGATTGAACATGGAGGGTTGGCTAACCTCTGTAATTGGCATATCAATTATTATTCTGTCGATGGAAAAGATGCAGCAGTACTAGTTTCGAATACATCTTTTGATGCTTCCGTTTGGGAGATATTCCCTTACTTGGCAAATGGGAATAAACTCCTGATATTGGATTACTATGATTTATTGGATGTAGAAATCCTTTCGGAGAAGTTAGAAAAGGAGAAAGTCACACTCGCGTTTTTTTCAACGGGACTGCTCGAGCAATTATTTATCAACGATATGAAATTTCCAGAATCAATCAGAGCCATTTTGACAGGGGGAGATCGTTTAAAAACGATACCCGATCATTTGAACTTTGATTTATATAATAATTACGGGCCGACTGAGGGCACCGTCGTTTCGACAGCATATAAGGTACTTCCAAGTGATGATACTGTGATTCCGATCGGAAAGCCGATCTTAAATGCAGAAGCATATGTGTTCAACACCAGGATGAAGCCAACTCCTAAGGGTCAAATAGGAGAGCTGTATATCGGCGGGAGAGGCATTGCAAGAGGATATATAAATAATCCGGAGAAAAACGTTGAAAGCTTCATCCCAAATCCGTTCAATCCTTCAAGGAAGCTATATAAAACAGGGGATTTAGTTAAGTATACCGAGGATGGAAATTTACTATTTGCAGGCAGAGCGGATGACCAAGTGAAAATCAGGGGATATCGTATCGAACTTGGCGAGATCAGTGCCGTTCTAAATAAATGCACAGGTATAAAGGATTGCTTTATAGCGATAAAAGATGAATCTAAGGCAAAGAAATTCATCATTGCTTATTATATATCCGACAATGACCTGGAAGAAAATTATATCCGGGATTATATGAAGAATCATCTTCCCCAATATATGATTCCTTCTTATTTCATTAAAATGGAGTCATTTCCGCTAACGGTTAACGGCAAAGTCGACATGAAGAGTCTGCCGGATACTAAAACGAATACGGAAGGAACCGACAACAAAAGTGCCATTAATGAAACGGAACAAAAATTGTTAAAGATATGGAAAGAGGTACTGAATAATCAGGAAATAACCATCTTTGATAACTTTTTCGAATGTGGGGGAGACTCCATCCTAAGCATTCAAATTTGTTCACTTGCCAAGAAAGAAAATCTTTTCATTACTTCAAAAAACATCTTTGAAAAACAAAGCATCGAAGAGCTGGCAAAGGTTGTGGAATTGACTGGCGATTTAACGATAAATCAGTCTGATGTTTTTGGAAAGGCGCCATTTACACCTATTCAAAATTGGTTTTTCACTCAACAAATAAATAATTATAATCATTGGAATCAATCTGTAACGTTAAAGGGCTACCCGAAGATGAATGAGAAACGGATGCAAAAGATCATGGCTCATATCGTTAGGCATCATGATGTGCTGAGATCAAGGTTCAATAAAGATGAAGCATTTTCGAAAGTGGAAAAGCATATCGACCCGACTGAAAATTGGACTATGAATTATGTAAATCTATCGAATGTGAATAAAGATGGACAGGAACGGGAAATAGCTAGACTCGGGAACGATGCACAGCAGGGCATGAACATTTCAAACGGTCCACTGATGAAAATTGAATGCATCAATACTGGCCAAAATGAGCATGTAATCATTTGGATCATTCATCACTTACTTGTTGATGGGGTTTCCTGGAGAATCTTGATCGAAGATTTTGATCGGCTATATATTCAGGATGTCAACGATCAAGAACTAAAACTGGATAATAAAACGACATCATATAAGGAATGGGCGAATAATCTAAACCAATACAAAAATAGCATTCCATTAGGCATTAAAGAGTACTGGCAGAATGAATATGAGGCAGTAAACGAAAGTGCCCTAGTCAAAACAGGGAATGTTTACGATGGAAAATCATTTGAATTGAAGCTGAATAAAGAGATTACAAACAAAATCTATAATGAAATGACAAAAGCGTATAAAGCATCCATTGATGAAATATATTTATCCATTTTCGCAACGCTAATCGGGAATTATTTTAATAAAAAGGATATTCATTTCACTTTGGAAGGACATGGTCGCGAAGAATTATTTGCAGGTGTCGATTTGTCCAGGACAGTAGGATGGTTTACGACTATGTGCCCGGTTTATATAGAAAATAAAGAAACCATTTCGAACACGATTCAAGGTACAAAGAAAAAGTTAAGGACACTGCCTAATAAAGGGATCGAGTATGGGATCCTGACCGAATTATGTGGCGAGACACATATGAAACGAAATAGGCCGATTATCAGTTTTAATAATTTAGGGAGATTTCACCAAAGTAATGAATTGGCTGCAAAAGAGGTCATCTTTTTTAGTGAACAAGATATTCAACATAATGCCTATACCGAGCATGAAGTCGATATTGAATTGCTTGTAGTGAACGAAGAGCAAACTATAAAAATAAACTATAACAGACATTTCGTAAAAGAAGATTTTGAGAGATATATTCAACGCAATTTGCCGGAATTGTTAAGGGCATTGGAAGAAGAAACAAAATTGGTAAAACAGATGTACCGTCCGGAGGACTTTCCATTGTTGGATATGCCTGAAGAGGAACTTAACCAACTACTGCGCAAAGAAACAGGAATTGTTGATATTTATGAATTGACTGCTTTGCAAAAAGGAATGTTGTACCATAGCTTGTTTGATAGTGAGAGCAGCCAGTATAAAGTGCAACTCATATTTGATATTAACGGTTTCCTGGACGTCGAAAAATTAAAGAATGCCATTGCGACAACGGCAGGGAAACATGACATTTTAAAAACGAAATTATATTCGAGTAAAAAAGGGTTATTCTACCAACTGCTAATGAATTCCGTGGATACCGAGATTGAATATGAAGAAATAATGGAACAACAAGAAAAGCTGGAAAAGTTGTTAGCGGATCAATATAAGATGATAGATATCGAGAACAATAGGTTGAATCGCTTCATGATCGTTAAGCATACGGACAATGAATACCAATTAATATGGACATTCCACCATATTATTATGGATGGCTGGAGTTATTCGATGGTTATTAATGACATCTTTAATTCTTATCATTCAATAACACCATCATCATCCGGTAGTGCTTCATTTAAAGAGTATGTTGAATATATGAAAGGTTATACGAGTAATGAGGAGCTGCGGAAATATTGGGCAGGGAAATTGGAGGGTGTCCGAAATTCCGGATCCAGTATAACGGGAGTATTGGAAGGCGAGGGATACATTGAAGATGGTTACTTGAAAGTACTGGATGAGGAATTGATTAATACCATACAACGATTCTGTCAGGAATACAAGATTACCATGAATACTTTCTTTCTAACTATATGGCTAGCCACTTTAAAAGAAGTAAAAGGTACGGAAAATGTATGCTGCGGCGTAGTTACATCCGGCAGGAATATCCCAGTCCGGAATATTGGGGCCATGGTTGGTCCATTTATCAATACTGTGCCATTTATAAAGCATATCAGCCAAGAAAAGACTTACATTGAGCTGCTCGATGAAGTTCAAAAAGAGTTTTTGGAACTAAGTGCCTATGAGAATACACCATTATCAGAGATTTATGAGTGGGCTAATTTGGAGAATCATTTGTTTGAATCATTATATGCCTTTGAAAACTATCCTATGGTACTAGCTAATAATGATGAAATCATTGTGAGTTTGAAAGAAGGACGGGAAACGACCCATTATCCAATCGTCATTATCATCACCCCTGGTTCAAGTGTTCAAATTAAGTTTAATGAGGCAGCGGTCACTTCAAAGTTAAGGTCATCAGTCCTTTCTATATTTAATCGAATCTTAAGCGAAATGTTAGAAAAAATGAAAGTTAAGTGAGGGGAATATATATGGGAACAACTATTGCTGTGAAGGAACGGTTAATTGAGGAAAAGCTTATAGGATTTTGGAAAGAGATTTTAGAACAAGAAACGATAGGTACAGATTCCAACTTCTTTGACTTAGGCGGGAATTCCCTTTTAGCCATGCAATTCATTCAAATGGTGAAGAATAACATGGGAGTGAAATTGCCAATCAAAGTGATGTTCGAACAATCAACCATCCAGGAACTATCCTTACTTATCAAACAATTGGATGATATTAATAAGTTAGGTTGAATGGAAAAGAATTGAGGTGTTTTTCTATGAACAGGATAATCAGTGAAACGGAAGATAGGCTATTAAACTTGATTTCAATTGTTATCAAACCTTTTAAAATTTCACTAATGGAGGATATGAATGAATCACTAAGCACAAATGAAAAAAAAGATGAGTTCTTGTCTTTGATAAAACGGGAGTTTGGTATTCAATTAACACCGGAAATCATTTCAAGTCAATGGAATATAGAAAAGCTGGCAAGTTTTCTGGACATGCTCATCAGCATGAGGGAAGTCGAGGTAAATAAGCCTTATAAACGTGGGAAAAGTGAAGGGATGCTATCTCATAATCAAGATCGGATGTATCTGTTTGACAGCCTGAATGAAAGGAAAATGCTCTATAATATGCCATTTAAATTCATTTTAAATGGCATAGTGGACATCGATGACCTGCAACAGGCATTAGATTTCATGATTGAACGTCATGAAACATTGCGAACCAATTTCAAGGGTGAAGAACATCAAATCCTTCAATTCTTATCAAAAAAAAGCAGAAACATAATTGCCTATGAGGACTGTCGGGAAGTAGATCCCGAAGTCAGTAATATAATGGTCACCTCCCATCTTACTGAAGAAATGGAAAGATGTTTCGACCTGGAAAATGATCATTTATTTAATATGAAACTATTTCGAATTGACGAAGAAAAGCATTATTTAGTATGCAATTTCCACCATATCATTTTTGATGGAGTATCGTTTGTCACCTTTTTCGAAGAGTTAATGGAGATTTATGAAAGAATTCAAACGGGCAAGGTTGGGGATATTCCTCCTCTGGACATACAATATTTAGATTATGCTGTCTGGCATAAGGAGTGGGTCAAGGAAAGTACGCCAAGCCAAAGGAGGTTTTGGGAGAGTTATTTAGATCAAGAGGAAGACGCATTGGAACTTCCATTTGACTTTCAACGTCCAAAATCACCTTCATACTCAGGTGGAAGGCTGGAAATGGCGATAACGGACGAACTCCGTGTATTGATAGACAGGATTTTAAAGGAGAAGGGCACGACTTTATATGCTTTTATGATGACAGCTTATCAAGTGTTTTTAAGTCAATATACCGGGAAGAATCAAATCATTGTCGGGAGTACCGTGGCAAACCGCGGCCAGGTAGAATTTGCCCGGACAGTTGGATGCTTTGTCAATACGCTGCCATTGAAGCTGACCGTGGATGCCACAGAATCATTTCATGAAATATTGAACCGAAATCGTAAAGTGATTTTTGATGTATTGGAACATCAGGCCTTTCCATTTGAAAAAATCGTTGAAATCATTAATCCGGACAGGGATCTCAGCCATTCTCCATTGTTCCAAACAGCACTGGCAATGGAAGAAAGCTTTGATGGGAACTTTAACAATTCATTCTTCACTCTTGAACAAGACAAATTCGAAATTCCTTATTCAAATTATGACCTGACCATAAAAGTGAAAGGTTCCCATAACCTGATCCTAGAGTTTGAGTATTCCGATGAACTTTTTAGACGGGAAACAATTGAAAGACTCATGTTGAGTTTTGAAAAATGGTTATTCCAAATTTGCAGAAATGGCGATAGACCTATACGTCTTTTGGAGCATTTAGATGACAATCAAATGAATCAATTGTTATTTGATTGGCAAGGTGAGGTTTCGGATGCACATCAAAATGAGACGATCACCTCTATATTCGAAAGAATCGTTAAGAAGCATTCGAACAAATTAGCCGTTGCTGATAATGGTAAGTCCATCACCTATTCGGAATTAGATCAACGATCAAATGTGATTGCTAAATTGCTTAGAAATAATATCGAAAATGGCTCCAATAAGGTAGGCCTGCATGTAAACAGATCGATTGATATGGTGATAGGCATGTTGGGAATCATTAAAGCCGGATGTGCATATGTTCCGCTTGATCCCATGCTGCCAGCTGAAAGGTTGGAATATATCATCAATGATTCGAAAATGGATATATGCATTACGAATCAAATTGAGGTTCCTGCCTTAAAAAAAATAGCTAAAGTGATCAATCTTGAATCCGTCCATTACGTGGATACCGATTGCTGTAACGAATCGATTGCGCCATCCGATCTGGCTTACATAATCTATACTTCGGGAACGACTGGAAAACCTAAAGGTGTCATGTTATCCCATAGAGGAGTAGTGAATTTAATAATAAGCCAAAACAAGTACTTACAACTTGATGAGACCTCTAGGGTATTACAATTTGCCACTTTTAATTTTGACGCTTCCATCTATGAGATTTTTGGAAGCTTATTAAATGGTGCAGAGCTGCATATCGGGAATAATAAGGAGGAAATGTTTGATTTATTCGCTTTGGAAAATCAAATCAAAAATGAAAAGTTAACTCACCTAGTATTGCCGCCTGCAGTTTTGCAAGAACTCAATATTGAGGAATCTGATGTGAAGTTCGTTGGTTCGGCCGGATCTGAATGTCCAATAGCTTTGCTGGATCGCTATCGAAATATAAACTTTTATAACGCCTACGGTCCAACGGAATATTCAGTATGGACCACGATTGAAATGTTTAAAGCGTTCGAAAACAATGAGACTGCTAATAATAAAGTATCGATAGGAAAACCTATCCTGAATACTGATATCTATTTACTAAGTCCGGAGCAAAAGCTTGTCCCGATAGGTGCCACAGGGGAAATATATATTGGTGGTGAAGGGTTAGCTGTTGGCTATGTGAATAATGATGATTTAACGAAAGAAAAGTTCATTGATCATCCTTTTAAATGTGGAAAGCGTTTATATCGCAGCGGCGACCTTGCAAAATTCACGAGTGATGGTGAGTTGATTTTTCTGGGGCGTAAAGATAATCAAGTGAAAATAAGAGGTTTCCGGGTGGAAGTTGATGAGATTTCGGTCAATCTCAATGCGTATCCTCAAGTAAGTGACTCATTCATTAAGGTTCAGGATCAGCCAAACTTAAATAAACAAATAATCGCTTATTTCACATCCAAACAACAAGTTGATTATGACCACTTAAAAGCATTTTTAAAAGAGAGATTACCAAGTTACATGATTCCTTCCTTCTTTATGCAAGTGGATAAATTTCCGTTAAATGCAAATGGGAAAATTGATTCAGCGCTTCTACCGGTACCCGTAACTAGAAGCAATACATTGGAAGAACCTGAGACGATCAATGAGAAAGTGCTTCTTCAAATTTTTAAGACGGTACTAGGGCTGGATGACATAAGTATCCGGGATAACTTTTTTGAACTTGGCGGTGATTCCATTCAGAGCATTCAAATATGTTCTCTAGCAAGGCAGGAAAATATAATCATCAGTCCAAAATCCATTTTTGAAAATCAAACGGTAGCAGAGCTGGCAGCGATCGCGAAAACCGAAAATAAGGTCATGATTCAACCAATAGCCACTAGGGGGAATGTGGAACTGACCCCCATCCAAGAATGGTTCTTTGCAGAACACACGACTTCCATCAATCATTGGAACCAGTCCATTGTTTTTAGTCAAGATTCCTGTGCTCAAATGGAGGACATTGAAAAAATTCTATCTCAAATCGTGGAACATCATGATGGATTGTTAACCCTATTTAAAAAACATGAAAATAAATATATCGGGAATATAGACTCAAAACATAAAACATGGGAGTTAGTCTATAAGGATTTACATCATTTAGATGATGAAACGCGAATAAGAATGAGAGATGAATGGGAAAGTAAGGCTCAGCGTTCATTGGACATAAGTAATGGACCGATCATGAAAATGCTTGTTTTAAAAGAACAATCAAACAAGTATCGCTTCTTTTGGGTAATCCATCATTTATTGATTGATGCAGTTTCCTGGAGAATTTTACTTGAAGATTTCAATGCTCTCCATGATCAAGCATTGAACAATCAAACAGGGAAGCTTACTTATAAAACTTCATCATTCAAAGACTGGTCAAACTTCTTGAAAAAATATAATGAATCGTTGATGGACCCTGAAACAATCCGTTATTGGGAACAAAAAACAAAAAGTGAAATAACGGATTTTAAGGTAGCGGAAGACTTTATAGCTAAAGAAGAAAGAACAATGGAGAAATCATTCAGTGAAGAAGAAACTGAATTATTGATCCAGGAATTTTCAAGGCAATCAAAAGCGACTGTGGAAGAAGTATTGTTGTCATTAATTGCAAAGAGTTTTAAAAAATCTTTTGAGGTGAAGAACTTCTGGATCGAAGTAGAAGGGCATGGCAGGGAAATGGCGGATGAAACAATGGATGTTACTCGGACCGTTGGCTGGTTTACTGCGATGTATCCGATATTGCTGCATTCAGGAGAGACATTTGATGACACTTTAAAAAACACGAAGAATGCTATAAGGGAAATTCCAAATAAAGGTTTTGATTATGGCGTTATCAAATATTTACGCCCTGGGGTCATTAAGGAGCCGGATATCCACGTTACTTTTAATTATTTAGGAAAATTGGACTCCCAATTTGAATCATCCAAAAGCAGGGACTTTGGTGAGTTTGAAAAAAAACCAAAAATCCATTTCCTGGCATTGATCCAGGACGGAAAACTATCAATAAAAATAATCTCAAAATTAGCTGAAGAAAAGATGAACTTAATAATAGAAGCTATTGGTAATGTCGTCATGGAAATCAAGGGAACTGAATTTGACCAAGCTTCTTTAATAGAAAGTGATTTTCCAGATGCGATGCTTACTGAGGAAGATTTGTTTCATATATTGAATTCCAATAAATAAGGGGTTAAAGAGTTTAATAGAATGATTGCAGTCGGCAGATATGGATGACACAAGAAAATGGAATCGGGAGGCGCAAAATTGGAGAAATCTATTCAGAATATTTACTCATTAACTCCGCTTCAAGAAGGAATCCTTTATGAACTGGAAATGAACAATACAGCAGAGAACCTTTACATTTCTCAAATGCGAATAAGGATAACGGGCTCTCTTGAAGTACATGCATTATGTCAGGCATGGAGCCAGGTTGTAGAACGTCATGAAGCATTAAGAATGAAGGTCATCTCTAAAAATATCGAAAACAATGTTCAGGTTGTATTCAATGCAATGGATTATCAACCAGAAATAATCGATATGATAGAGTTTAGTAAACATGATCAATTAAATGAAATTCAAAGAGTGATATCCAAATCCCAGGAGATGGATGTGAATAACTCCAATTTGATGAAACTCCAGTTAGTGAAAATTGAAGAAAATCAGTATATCTTGATTTGGACTCATCACCATATAATTTTGGATGGCTGGAGTACCAGCATAGTCATCGATGAACTCTTCGTTATTTACAGCCGAATTGTAGGAAAAGAATCCAAACGGCTTATTGAAAAACCAAAGCAATATGGAGATTTTATCCGGTACATGAATAAAATCGATGCGGAAGATCTAAACCATTTTTGGAAAGAACTAGCAAAGGATATTGAGCAGCCGACAATCACATTCCCCGCTCTGAAGCATGTGAAGGAAAACCAGCAGGAAAATGATCTATTTTGGGAGCTGGATAAGAAACAGAGTGAGCTTTTAAGGGAGTTTGCCGCCAAAAACCATGTAACGATGAATGTATTATTACAGTTAATTTGGTCGATCGTCCTAAAGGAAATGTCCAATCAAAATCGAATAGTCTTTGGAATTGTAAGCTCTGGCAGGTCGAATAACCTATTTAAATCCGAAGAAATTGTTGGGCTACTCATTAATACGATCCCGATGATAGTTGAAATGAACGAAACAGATAGCATTACTGATTTACTGAAACGCTTCCAGGAAACATTAAACAATATGCTGGATTACTCTCAAATTTCTTTAGTGGATATCAAAAGGCATACGAAATTAAAGAAGGAAGATCCCATTTTCGAAACTTTATTTGTTTATGAAAATTATCCGGAAGCGAAAAACGATGGATTTGAAATTAACTGGGAAATTGAAGGCGGGAAAGAGACACATAGCTTTCCATTATCATTACAGGCCCAGGATAATAAAGATACGATTAAATGCAAATTATATTTTAATCGCTGCTTCCTAGAACGTTCACTAGTAAATGGTATCCAATCAGCCTTCATGCAGATTGCCCATCAAATTACAAAAATACAGCAAATTGACGAAATATATGTCGATGTTGATTTTTCAAAACTAAAAAATAATGTGAGTAAGAACCATCAAGCAACAAGTAACAATAAGATCGCATCCACATCTGTTAATCAAGAACTTAAAGAAATATGGCAAGAGTTTTTCTTGAACAGTGAGATTAATGAGGATTCTGATTTCTTTCAATTGGGCGGGCATTCGATAACAGCCATGAAATTGGTGTCTAAAATAAATAAAAGACTTGATGCGAATATGAAACTAGCCGATTTGTTTGAAAATCCTACATTGAAAATGCTAAGTCATAAGATCTTTCCGGAAGTGAATACGCCTCCGAAAGATGTTACATCTTTCGTGGAAAAGACATTTTTGGAAGTCTTATCAACAAGTCAAATCGATAAAAAGGCCGATTTTTTTGAAGTGGGCGGACACTCGATTTTAGCCATGAAGTTATTGACGAAATTAAACAAAGAATACAATCAAATTCTAACCTTGAAAAATATTTTTCAAAATTCAACAATTGATTCGTTGACGGCCTTCATCATTAATGAAATGTCAGATCATGACTTAGATCACAGTGAAGCACAACAAAAAGATCATGTTTTATCCAGTAACCAAGAGGCTTTGTGGTTCAACGAAAAACTTAATGGTAAGACAACCAATTATAATATCCCTCAGAAATATAAAATTACTGGTGCAGTGGATACTTCGATTATGGAAAAAACAGTAAACTGTGTCATTAGTAGACATGAGATTTTAAGGACCACCGTCCGTGAAAATGCCGGGAAGGGCTACCAGGAAATCAAGGAAAATTTGTACATTAAAATAGATGAAATCGACCTAACTGCATTAAAGCCCGAACAGCAATCGACTCGTATGCTGCAAATCGAAGAAGATGTCCAGTCGGAAATTTTTGAAATTGAAAAAGGTCCTCTCATGACAGTGAAACTGGTTAAATTGAGCGAAAAAGAGTCTGTTTTATTTGTGAATCTCCACCATTTCATTTTTGACGGATGGTCAGTGAGTATATTTTTAGACGAATGGTTATCTTTTTATGACAGTGAAGTGAATGAAAAGGAACTCATCCTTGAAAACGACTTTAAACAATATAAGGATTTTGCCTTTGAGCAGAAAAGCTGGTTAGAACATAACATTAAAGAAGAATCGCTATTTTGGAAAACAAACCTATCTGGGGAATTACCTAAATTGGAGCTTCCTTTAGATACGATGCGTACAAAAGAAAACCGCACCGATGGCAGTAGTTTCATGGTGGAACTAACAAGTGAAGAGCTCCATGGTTTAAAGAGGATGTCCTTTGAACAAAACTCGACATTATTCATGACGCTGCTAACGATGTATCAGTCTTTTCTAGCAAAATATACAGGTCAAAACGATATCATCGTTGGAAGTCCTTTGGCGAATAGAATGATAGAAGGAACAGAAAAATCGATAGGTTATTTTGTCAATACACTGCCCTTTAGATTAAAGCTGGGACTTGAGGAGACATTCGAAGAGATTCTTGAAAGAAATACAAACCATATCATCGACATCTATGATCATCAGCAAATGACATTGGAGAAAATTGTTGAAGTCATTAACCCTGAAAGAAATTTAGCGAACACTTCATTATTTCAAACCGTCTTCATTTTACAAAATAATGCCAAAGCTTCATTTGAAAGTGAATACATAAAGTTAACGCCTGAAGTGATGAAA
Source organism: Brevibacillus sp. JNUCC-41 (assembly GCF_014844095.1). Taxonomy (NCBI): domain Bacteria; kingdom Bacillati; phylum Bacillota; class Bacilli; order Caryophanales; family Bacillaceae; genus Peribacillus; species Peribacillus sp. JNUCC41. The sequence goes on from NZ_CP062163.1 coordinate 2,536,575, forward strand.
TCAAAGGCAGCAAAATTCGATTTGAGTTTAGCTGCAGAGGAATATGAGGATAAGCTTTTGTTCGCTTTTGAGTATAATTCAGGGATCTTCAATGAACGAACGATTCAAACTCTAGCTGAAAATTTCTTAGAATGGATTAGGAAAATTACCTATCAGCCTGAACGATCGATTGACAAGGTATCTGTGGTGAGTATGCGGCAGGAAAAAGTATTATTGGAAGAATGGCAGGGAGAAACCATTCGCTTTGAGGGGATCAATGACACAATCCCAGAAGCCTTCCATAAAATTGTTGAGCGGTTTCCTGATAAGATAGCCATTGTTGATGGTCCGAGAACCATTACATATCGCGAATTGAATGATAAGAGCAATCGACTCTCACACTATTTACTAAGCAAAGGGATTTCTAAAGAAGAAAGAATCGGAATTTATATGAATCGATCAATTGATATGGTGACAGGGATGTTGGCAGTAATCAAAGCTGGTGCTGCGTATGTTCCATTGGATCCTCATTATCCTGATGAACGATTAAGCTACATGGTGGAAGATTCGTCCATTTCCTATTGCTTGAGTCACAAAGAACTCGGAAAGAATGGTTTGATTGACTCATCCAAAATAATATATTTTGAAGATATTGAAAAAGAATCGGATCTGTTAATGGAAACGAATCTTCACATTGCGAATCAGAGTGACTTAGCATATGTCATTTATACCTCGGGAACGACAGGCAGGCCAAAAGGAGTCATGTTGGAACATAGTGGAATCATTAACTTAGTTTATAACCAAAATGAAATGATGTGTTTGGATACGTCAGCTAAAGTGCTGCAATTCGCCACGTTTAATTTTGATTCATCCGTCATAGAGATTTTCAGCACACTCTTATTCGGTGCCGAGCTGCATATAAGTGTAGATAAAGAAAATCAATTTGACATGAGTAAACTTGTTGAACAAATTAAGCGTGAAGGAATTTCTCATATCATTTTACCGCCTGCTGTGTTGAAAGAACTGCCAATCATTGAATTGAGCACGATTAAAGTATTGGGATCTGCAGGTTCAGAATGTCCAGTTGAGCTCGTTTCAAAGTTTAAACATATAGCGTTTTTCAATGGCTACGGGCCTACGGAATATTCCGTATGTACAAGTTTTAAAATGTTTCCCCCGAATGAAGATGTTACAGATGAATTCGTTGTATCGATCGGGAAGCCTTTGACCAACACGGTTGTACTTGTGTTGGATGAAAATCGGAAACTAGTGCCGGCAGGGTCAGTTGGAGAACTTTACGTGGGAGGAATTGGGTTAGCTAGGGGATATTTGAATAATGAGAGCCTGACAAATGAAAGATTCGTAGCCAATCCATTCAACCCTGCCGAAAAAGTATACAGAACTGGGGATTTAGTTAAGCATAACGAAGCTGGGGAATTAGTTTATGTAGGCAGGGCGGACGATCAAGTGAAAATAAGGGGATACCGTGTTGAACTATCGGAGATTAATGTTTCATTACGAAAAATAGCAGAAATCAAGGATAGTTATGTAACGGTATTGGAAGATGGATTTGAGCATAAAAGGCTAATTGCTTATTATACGGTGAATGATGAGGTTTCGGTAGATTCAATCAGAAGAAGATTGAAAGAAACACTGCCTGCTTTCATGATTCCTGCTCATTTTATGCAACTGGATAAATTTCCTTTGACGCCGAATGGAAAAGTCGATCGGAAATCCCTGCCGAAATGGACGGAACAGTTTGATGAGAGGCAGGAAAAAGTGCTGGATGTGCAAGAATTGTCCAAAACTGAAATAGAGCTTCTGACAATCTGGAGAAATGTTTTAAACGATCCGACTATAGGACCGGAAGATAACTTTTTCGAATGTGGCGGTGATTCAATCATCAGTATTCAAATATGCTCTGCCGCCAAAGAAAAGGATTTATTTATAACTCCTAAAGATTTATTTGAATGCCAAACGGTCCGTGAGCTAGGGAATGTTGTAAATGAGCTGGAGCAAAAACAAGTGGTTCAAGAAACAGTATCAGGTTATGTCCCGTTGACGCCAATTCAATCATGGTTTTTTAATGAAAACCATGAGAATATCCATCATTGGAATCAGTCAGTCGTTTTGATGAAGGATAATGCGTTGACGTCTGAACACTATAAAAAAATCATCATGAAATTAATTGATCAGCACGATGTTTTAAGGACATTATTTGAAAAACATGGTGATTCATATATCGGCAATATTTCAAATGCTGATACGGTATACGGTTTTCATGAGTACCATGTTTCAAGTTTTAAAGATGAAAAAAGCTTGAAGGAAATTAATGAGCTAGAAGAAAACGCCCAACAAAGCTTGAATATACACAATGGCCCCTTGATGAAGTTCCTTCTATTCAGGGATCAAAGGGAGGTAAGGATTTTTTGGGTGATTCATCACCTTGTGGTTGATGGTGTTTCGTGGAGGATACTTCTTGAACATTTCGAAAGATGCTATCAACAGATAAAGAATGAACAAGAACCATCACTGCCTCTAAAAACGACTTCTTATAAACAATGGTCCGAAAAACTAAATGAATACAAGAACACTGACCTACCGGAAGAGGCCGTTCAATATTGGGAAAAGGAAATGAATGTTCCGGTTTCTCCGCTGACGGAAGACTTAGGAGAAACGTGTGATTTTGAAAACATGTACAAAATAGTAGTGGATGGGGCCCAAACACAAAACCTCATTAAAAACACTTTAAGAAAACATAAAACGACGATTGATGAAGTTTTATTATCCGTTATCGCACATGCACTTTCCAATCGAATGGGAATCGGTGAATTTTGGCTCGATTTAGAAGGACATGGAAGAGAGGATATTGATGATGATATTGATTTATCAAGGACGGTAGGGTGGTTCACCTCAATCTATCCAGTAAGGATTAAAGGAATGGCGACTTTGGGCTCAACCTTAAGAAATACAAAAAACATATTGAGAAATGTGCCAAACAAAGGGTTTGACTTTGGAATCCTAAAGTATATTTCCAATCGGAATCATAACTATCCAGATAGCCTTGTGAGTTACAACTATCTAGGCCAGTTTAATAACACGGGTGATATGGCACAAACCAATAGCAGCAATATCGATTCGAACTATAAATTCCCATATAAACTCAATTTTGTCGCCAGCATCGTAAACAATAGACTCATGCTGAATATTATTGGCGATAGCAATAATGAGAACTTCCGAATGATATGTAAAGAAGTTGAAGTACATTTAAACAAAATATTAAGTGGAAGTGCAGATTTGTATGACTCCATTGTCGAAACGGATTTTGAAGCTGAGAAAATAGTCGATGGAAGCACGATCACCCATTTCATAAATAAGTTTAATAATATTGAAGAGATTTACCCAGTGACATCACTTCAAGAAGGAATGTTATTCCATAGTGAAGTAACCCAAAGTCCTGAATATATTTCACAGCTATCCATTGATTTAGTGGGTGATCTGGACTTGGCTAAATTAGAAGAAGCCTGGAATGAAACCTGTAGAAAATACGATGTTCTAAGATCGGTTTTCAGGCGCAATCAATTGGGGGACCGTTATCAAATCATACTTAATGACATTTATTATGTGTTTAATCATGTGGATCTTACGATGTTTAGTGAAGACGAGTCAGGATCCAAGATAGACAACCTTTTAGAGCATAGCAAAAACAGACAAACGGATTTAGAAAACGGTCCGCTCATGAACATCACTTTGATACAGCTATCGGATCATCGCTATAAATTCATATGGACACATCATCATGCTTTAATAGATGGCTGGAGCCTGCAAATTGTCATTAATCATTTTTTGGATAATTACCGAAACCCATCCAATACGACAAAAGATAGTGATGAACATAAGAATGCTTATAAACAAGTCATGAATCATGTCAGAAATATTAATAAACAGGAAGAGGCAGCATTTTGGAATAAAGAATTGAGGGATTTCGAACAAGTAAAAGCACTAGTGAGTAATAAAGCGGATAAGGTAGCTTTTACATCGGATAAAGTTATTGAATATAGCGTACCTAAAGAGTTTACCGAAAGATTAATAGAATTATCCAAGCGACATAGAAAGACCATTAATACCGTTGTTCAAGGAGTTTGGGGCATCGTTCTATCCTACCTAAGTGAAAGCGACTCGGTATGCTATGGGGTGACAAGCTCAGGAAGGAACCTGAGCATTCCGCATATTGAATCAGCTGTAGGCTTATTGATCAATACTCTGCCATTCTCTTTGAAAATCGATTGGGATGTTGATTTGCAATCCTATCTAACTGCTATTCAAAACAAGCAATTACAAATGAGAGAGTATGAGTTCAGTTCACTTACGGATATAAAGAAATACGCTGAAATTCCATGGGATAAGGAATTATTCCAACATATATTTGTATTTGAAAATTATCCGAGCACAGAACTGGCAGAAGATTCGCAAATCATGATTGAAGATTCAGTTGGAAGTGAATCGACCAATTTTGATCTTACGTTCTCTGCGGCTGTAGTGCAATCCAAGCTGCATTATAAAATCATTTATAAAGAAAGTAAATTCGATGAAATTGAAATTTTACGTTTTATGGATTCCATGCAGGAAATATTCTTGAAACTAACAGAAGATGAAACACTACTATCTATTGGTAAATTAATAAATCACTTGAAAGTTGGGGCCCGATGATAAGTAAATCGATGACGACGAATAAATTGATGTCAATAACTGAAGCTTTTATAAAAGTTGCGGAAGATAAGCAGGCGAAAGCGGCACTTTGTGAAAATGGCAGGCAAATTACTTATAAAGAATTAGATATTCTTTCAGATAATCTTGCTAAAAGGATCATTGATTTGGGGATTCAAGAAGAAACAATGATCGGGATTCCAAGCAAAAGGTCCATTGAACTGATCATCGGTATGCTTGCCATAATTAAGTCAGGCTGTTGCTATGTTCCGATAGACGAAAAGTACCCATTAAAAAGATTGGAATATATGCTTGCGGATACGGATATGAAGTTCTTTTTATCGTTTAATGGCCAAGAAGGGAAGCTCCGTGAATTGGATATTGAGCCAATTCCATTTGAGATTAATGAACTAGGCAAGGAAGGGCACATCCCCGTTAACCGTTCTTCGCAGAATGGTCTTGCATATGTTATCTATACATCAGGAACGACTGGAAAGCCAAAAGGGGTAATGATAGAGCAAAAGAGTGTAGTCAATTTAGTATTGAACTCTGAGATACTTGAAATAAACGAAAATAATAGAGTGGCTCAATTTTCCAACCCATGCTTTGACGCCGCAACTTTTGAGATATGGGGAGCTTTATTGAATGGCGCAACTTTATTCTTGATGTCGAATGAGTTCACTTCTTTTGATGATTGGAGAGAAGCGATATCCGTTGGAAAGGTGGATGTAGCTTTTTTTACGACAGGTCTTTTTAATGCAATGGTTGATGAGGATCCATTAATTTTTGAAGGATTAAAGAAAATTGTGGTTGGCGGAGATAAAATCTCGGTTTCCCATGTAAAAAGATTGAAGCAAACAATCGGTCATTTTTCCTTGATTAATGGGTATGGACCAACTGAATGCACGACTTTTGCCATTTGCCATGAGGTCGAAGACAAAGATGTCGATGTTATTCCTATTGGAAAGCCGTTAAGCAATGTAGCAATCAAGATTCTATCTGAAGAACAAGTAGAGGTAGTGGATGGGGAAGCAGGCGAGATCTACATTGGCGGACAAGGGGTCATGAGAGGTTATTTAAATCAGCCGCAATTAACGGAACAAGCTTTGATCATGGATGATTTGAATCAGGCGAAGTGGTACAAAACAGGTGATCATGGCGTCCGGTTACACAATGGTGAAATCCTGTACAAAGGCCGAAAAGACAGTCAAGTGAAAATTCGCGGCTTTAGAATTGAATTGAATGAAATTCAGGAAAAGCTTGATAAATACATGAAGATTGAAAGTTCAGTAGTTGCGGTTAAAAACATCAATGGTGAGAATTATGTTATCGCTTATTACAAACATAAAGATGAAAAAGCGGTTGACGCTGAAAAGGATATTAAAGACTATCTGAGCAATGAATTGCCGAATTATATGATTCCCCATTTTTTTGTCAGAGTGGATGATTTCCCGCTTAATGCCAACGGTAAAGTGGATAAAGACAAATTATTGGATATGGATTTCATGCAAAATAAAACTTCCTTAACCAATCAAGAAACTGGAAAGAAAAAAGAAGTATTGGAGATTTGGAAAAATGTATTAGGAAATCCAAGTCTAGGATTGGACGACAACTTCTTTGAAAATGGAGGCCATTCCATTTTAGCTACAAAACTGGTCTATGTAATGAAGGAAACCGTACTTCCTGAGGCCACTTTACAAGTATTATTGGAAAATAACACAGTCAATAAATTTGTTGAGGCACTTGAAGTCGATTCAGCGGGCAGCATGGAAGCAGTGATGGAAAAGGATTCCATTCTCACTCCAGCGTTGATGGAGAAAATAAGGGAAATATCCACTAAACCAGTGGAGATTGAAAAAAATATAATGATTACAGGTGGAACAGGGTTTTTAGGGGCACATCTATTAAATAAATTGTTACTGGAAATGGAAGATGTCAAAATCTATTGTTTGGTTAGATTTCCTTCAAGAAATAGATTGAAAGATACTTTAATGAAATATGGTCTTTGGCAGGATGATTTCGTAAGTAGAATCGTTGTAATTGAAGGGGATCTTAGTAAGCATCAATTTGGTCTGGATGATATGACATATGAGAAATTAAGCAATGATGTTTCTCAAGTCTATCATGTCGGTGCCGAAACGAATTTCTTCGAGCCATATAGCAAATCAAAGATTTCAAATGTGGATGGTGTAGTGGAGATGATTAAGTTTGCTTCATCATACACTCGGAAAAACATTTATTATGCCTCAACGCTTTCTGTCTTGACCGGCGAAAGGAAATGGGACGAGGAAGACGAATTGGTTTACTCCCCCGATTTAATGATCGGGTACAGCCAGTCCAAATGGGTTGCCGAGAAATTGCTCCTTCAAGCAAGGGAACATGGACTGACCATCGATATTTTCCGATTAGGCAGGATTTCATCTAATTCAAACGGGGTTTGGAACGAGAAAGATATGTTGTACAAGGTTTTTGAATCATTTATTGAACAAAGGATATTGCCATTTAAAGAGGAAATTCATTTTGAATTGATGCCAGTCGACTTTGTAAGTGAGTTCATTTACAAAATATCAAGATTGAATGCGGATCAAAAGCTCGGGATCTATCATATGTTCAATGATCAGAGGGTTTCAAGTGAATTCGTGACCTCCTTCTTCGAAAAAAATGAAATACCTTACTCCAACATGGATTTGGAAGAATGGTTACAATCATTAAAAGAAAAGACCCAATCTAACGAGATTCATTCATTAAGTGCTTTGTCCCAGTTAATTGATGAATCAACAAAATTAAAAGAGTCGGAAATCCTGCAATCCAAAACCAAGAAGGAAATGGAATTGATATCAATGAAAATGCCGGAAATCGATTCAGGGTATGTTGAAAGCTTCATGAAGTTCATGCTGAAATAATCGATCCTGGAGAAGGGGGATGGAAGGGCTGAAGAAGACAATTTTTTGTTTCCCTTATGCAGGGGGAAGTGCATCTTTTTATAGGGAATGGAAATTTGATGATGATGTGATAGAGGTAGTCCCGCTGGAATACCCAGGACATGGCAGTAAATATAGTGAACCATTGTGTGACCATATGGCGGATTTGACGGATAAATTAATGAAAGAAATGGAAACGAAGCATCAAATGCATACACTGGGAAGCATATCTTTGTTTGGACATAGCATGGGTGCGATCGTTGCCTATGAAATTGCGGCAAAATTAGAAGAGAGACATGCTAAAAAAGTAGAGCATATATTCATTTCAAGTAAATCGTCTCCAAATTATAAAGTAGATCAAATCGATTGCTCTAATGCAAAACGTTTAAAGCAATCGCTTGAAAAAATCGGGGGAACCAACAAGGAACTCCTGGAAACCGAAGATTTCATGAATATATTCCTTCCGATAATCCAGTCGGACTTGAATGTTTTAGCCAACTATCACCATGAAATGAAGCGCAATAAAAAGGTGGGAAATAAAGCCGTTTTGCTTTTGGGCTCGGATGATTCCGTGACGAAGGAGAGTATCGAAAGCTGGAATGAATATATTGAACATATTGAAGGATTGCATATATTAAAGGGTGATCATTTCTATTTAAAGCAAAACCAAGATATTGTATTAAAAATCATTCAAGAGTATTTACTAAGAAGTCGTTGTGAAATTCTGATTTAGGTATATGCAATTGTTTGTGAAATCGGATTAGGAATAATTAATGTAAAAAGAATATGACCCAAAAGTGTTCGGATCATGACTCTAGAATTATGGATTATATCCAGATTTTAAAGATGAAATGATTTCAGACACTTTTGGGTCCTTTTTTTCTATCTAAGCTATAATGCGACTTTGGTTTTTAAGCTGGTTATTAATGCGCTAGACACAATTTATTCAAATCATGTATATTATCATGTAAGGCTCAAATTGGAGCAATAAAATCTCTAAAGTTAAAGGGGAACAATTATCATTGGTTGATATTGTTATTTTCAGCCAGTATGTTGGGGGATATGATTAAACATTGACTCATAACGGTACGAAAAATTTACCTTTGATATAAAGAATATGAAGCGAAAAAAATGATCCAAATAGTTTTTTTGAAAGAACGGATCTCTATACAGATTTTCATGTTTAATTAGAAAAAAAGAAGGGTTGACGCAATTGATAACAACGACCAAATTTTATAAGAAAAAACGATGGATGATTCCCATCTCTATCATGATCATTCCAATTATCTTTGTATTAATAATGGGGAATTTCACACCGGTACTTAATACCTTTATGATCAAGCAGCTTTTCGAAGCTGATTCTTTTGCATCTCCTAAAAACATTGAGATAATTAAGGAACAGGTTCATGTCGAAAAAGATTTAACTTATGATAAGCATGGAATGGATAATAGTATTTTAGATATCTATTATCCCAAAAATATGAATAAACCACTCCCCGTTATCATGTGGATACACGGAGGTGCGTTTGTATCAGGCAGTAAAGAACAAACAAAAGAATATGGAATGGCATTAGCCAATGAGGGATATGTCGTGGCAAATATAAACTATGCGATTGCACCAGGACAAAAATATCCCGGTCCAATTCTGCAAGCCAACCAAGCCCTCAAGTATTTACAGGAGAATATCGCAAAATACGGTGGTGATATGAATACTCTATTTATCGGGGGGGACTCAGCTGGTGCGCAAATCGCTAGTCAAACCGTTGCGTTAATAACGAATGAAGCACTGGCAAAGTCAATGGATATTCAACCTTCAATTGATAAAGAACAGTTAAAAGGTGCACTTTTATATTGTGGGATTTATAACATGGACGAAATGGGTACTCAGTCTTCTCCGGTGATAAAAAAGGGGATCGACTCGGTGTTTTGGGCATATACAGGGCAAAAGGATTATAAAGCTTTCGCTAGACTGAATGAGATGTCTACAGTTAAACATATAACATCATATTACCCTCCTACCTTTTTGACAGTTGGAGATGCGGATCCACTAGCACCACAATCAGCAGAACTTATAGACGTTCTTGAAAAACAAGGAGTGGAAATAGAAAGTGTTCTATTTGATGGAACAAATACGGACTTAGGTCATGAATACCAATTTGATTTTACCATCCCGCATGCTGAACAAACTTTTGAGCAAACCATTCAATTCTTAAAGGAACATAGTGAATGATTTTTTTGCTATATGATATTCAATTCGGTGAATTTCATCATTATCAGGCTAATATGTTAGTGTAACTGATTATACCCTATACATTTAGGGGTATTGCGATAATCCTTATATTAGAATTGCCACCTAAAAAACGAAATCCCCTGTTTCATTCATGCAGGGGATTTCGTTTTTTTATAAACAAGCGAGGTTGTGAAAGCAATAACCAGCAATAGAAAGAGGGAAGAACATTGCTTATAAACTGAAAATATTTGTTTCCTTTTCAACTGTTAGAGTAGGTTGATACGTCTTCGATAGATGCAGTTGCATATTTAGAGCATTAGCTTTCCCGCTTATCAAGCTATTTTGGGATGAGATTAAAGTAAGATATCGTACTTTATCGATCATCATCCGCTATGTCGATCGATTTAGGATTATTTAAAATCAATCTACCCTGTTTAGGAACACAGGAGTACATTAAGCTAAATGAGAAACATCGCGACAATTGTAGTGACTGCCAAACCAATGGTTACCGGAAGCAGGTTCCGGCGTGCAAGTTCAAAGGGACTGACGTTACATATTGCAGCGGCAGGTATCAATGCCCATGGAATCAGGGTACCTCCGCCAACCCAAATCGCGGTTATTTGCCCGAGTGCAGTCAAGGTGGCGGTTCCGCTTCCGATTGCCGTTCCAAATAGTTTGGCGACAGACCCTGCTAAAGAAATGCCTGAGAAGCCCGATCCATCCAAGCCAGTGATGGCACCGATGCCCGTTAATGTGACGGCGGCTATTTCTTTCGTTAAAGGAACGGAGGCCGCTAAGGCGGCACCGAGGTCATTGACGATGCCGAGTGATGTTTTTGGTAAGTAGTCCCCGATGATCTGGTTGAATCCCGAATCACCTAAATAGAAGAATGCTGCGATTGGAATCACAGGTCCGAATACCTTGAAGCCAAATTGAAAACCCTGAATCAAATAGGCCGTTGATTTTTCCAGTCCTTGCTGTTTATGTGCGACAAGGGATAAAATCAGCAAGATGAAAACGGCTGTACCGCCAACCAACGCCGTGGCATCTCCGCCTTGCAACTTCAAAACCGACAATGCCACAACATCCAACAGAAAGGCAATCGGAATGAAAACGGCAAAAAACTTCTTTTGTCCCAGTGTTAGCAAATCTTCACTGATTGTCTGATCTTGGACGATGCCCTCATTATCCGCCGCCTTGATTCTTCCAAGCTTCATATCCCGCTTTAAAAGGATAAAGGCGGAGAGGGTGGTGACGACCCCCATTGTAATGACAAGGGGAATGCTTGCAGCGATGACATCTCCTACTGGTATGGAAGCGGCATCCCCCGTTAGTTTAGGAGCAGCTTGAATGATGAAGTCCCCTGATAATGCGATTCCATGACCAAAAAGGTTCATCGCCATCGCCACGCCAAGAGCAGGTAAGCCAGCCCGTAAGGCAACGGGGAGCAGGACTGCCCCAAGTAAGGCAACGGCAGGTGATGGCCAGAAAAACCAAGATATGATCATCATGACGATTCCAATTACCCAAAAGGCAAGTGTAGGATTCTTAATGAATTTCGCAAACGGTGCAATCATGACATCATTAATGCCGGACCTCGTTAAAACCGTACTCATGGCAACGATGATTGAAATGATTAAAATCGTTGACATTAATTCCGTGATTGCGAAAATGAAACTGTTGAATATCCCGCTTATGGAAGAGGCTAAACTGTCTGTAGCCACTAAAGCCAATAGGAATATACCAATTATGCAGATGAGGGTAGTATCACGACGTTTTACCATAAACCCGATTATCAATGCAATAAATACAACATAAATCCAATGGAGTGCCGTTAATTCCATCTCCATGATCCGTCCCCCTCATAAATGTGCCTAGTTACAGATTATGAGGGAGGTACGGGGTGGTGAGTTGTTTCAAAAATTTTAAAGCTTATCTCATTTTCAACTTATGATGTAAATAACGAGTTTAAGAGGAGTATACTTGGTCAGAGTATTTTTTCTTTTGCTTAAGACTTTTCAAAGTTTTGCAAATAGAACTTAATAAGCAATACAATAAAAAGCTTGTTGTGGATGGTTAATAGGGAGCTAAGATTAAGTCTGCAACTATCTTAACTAACACCGTAATATCAATTATTTTGAAATTGATATTCCGTAATTGCAATAGCCCTATCTGGTCTTCTTATCTGAACTACTGACATGTGAAAATTAAATGCTTATCTTCTTTATTTTCAACAATACTTCAAGTATCCTTAATTTGAATAGCAACTACTGTAAATGAGGGATAAGCCGTGAAGCAAATATATAGTAATGTCATACAATTTCGGGGTACACATTATGAGTTTGGATACATGCAAGGGGAGGAATTAAAAGATTCACTAACGGTAAAAAATCGTGAAGATCAGTGGAAGATCAGGCAGCCGCGGTTTACGGTTGAGGAAGAAGAGGTCAAGAAAGCAATTACACAATTCGCCCCTGGAGTTTGGGAAGAATTACTGGGGTTGCAGGAAGCGTTGAAATGGCCAATTGACCGCGTACTGCAAGAGTTCGGTGGATACCGATTGGATTATGTTCGGTCGGGCTGCTCCATCATGACTGGCGATGATTATCTCATTCGCAATTATGATTACCACCCAAAGACCTATGAAGGACGCTATGTTTTATTCCAGCCAACCGATCAAGGGTATGCAAGCATCGGCCCGAGTCAGAGAGGGACAGGCCGGATGGATGGAATGAATGAAAAAGGTTTGGTGATAGGCTATAATTTCATGAATCGCAAGAACCCTGGTGATGGTTTCATTTGCTGCATGATTGGCAGATTGATTGTTGAATCTTGTGCAAACGTACAGGAAGCGGTCGCGATGTTGAAGGAAATCCCGCATCGTCATTCCTTCACTTACGTCGTCTATGATAAAAGCGGAAGTACCTATATCGTTGAAACCTCTCCGAGAAATGTAGAGGTGCGCACGTCAAATGCCTGTACAAATCACTTTGAAATCATGAAAAATGAGAACCGTAACCATCTTATCGATTCGAGGCGCCGATTGGAGATCATCCAAGATCATGAAGGGAGACTTTCATCTGCCTACGATGCTTACAGATTGTTTAATGATACCAATCAAGGTGTATTCTCGGATTTATATAGCAGCTGGGCGGGAACGATTCATACTTCCGCTTATTTACCTAACGAAATGAAAGCTTGGATTGCCTTGGGGGGGAACCAGGAGCCGACTTCAATAGATTTTGCGAAATGGCTCGAAGGGGAAAATGTTGAGCTAGAACGAATCAGAGGTGTGGTTGATACGGATATTCCCTTCGTGCATATGGATGAGGGAGCGAATTGGTTTCGGGATTGAGCGTATTATGGAAAGCCCTCGTTGGGTAAATGATGCTGGAATTAACATACATAATATAAGTGAAGTACATTTAAATGGCCAAGAATCAGTTGGTGAATAATTGTAAAAGAGGGGACATTTAATGGATGAAAATGAAAGTTTAAAAGGGTCAAGAACAGTTCAACGGTCAATTAATATAATGAACTGCTTTACTTTGGAAGAGCCAGAATTATCCTTAACGGAAATCTCGAATAAGATAGATTTGGCGAAATCAACAACTTCCAGACTATTGGATACACTAGTACAAAATGGTCTTCTGCAAAAAAAATTCTCCAATTCAAAATATCAGTTTGGCTATAAAATGTATCAGTTTGGTCGTATTGCAGAAAATACCATTTCATTTGAAATAACGGAACTTGCAAAACCATTCATGAAGAAGCTAAGAAATGAAATTGGAGAATCAGTAAGTTTATATATGCTTGAAAATAAAGAACGAAGGTGTATTGCACGATACGGAAGTAATCAATCAATCCGTCATGTAGTAAGTATCGGAGAGGCACTTCCATTGGAGAAAGGTTCAGGTGGGAAGGCATTATTGGCTTTTCAGTCTCCGGCGTTTGTTGAATCAATTCTAAAAAACTTAGATTCCGAAGCATTACGAATCAGTCTATCAGGCGAATTGCCAATTATTCAAAAGGAATCTATTGCTATGAGTTTAGACGAAAGAGGAGCCGGAGTTAATTCAGTTGCATCACCTATTTTTGGAAAGGATCAAGAAGTGAATTTTTGTCTGTGCGTATCTGGGCCAAGTACAAGATTTACGCAAGCTATAATCGATTCAATTAAAAATGAAGTGAAGATGAATGCTTTAAAGATTTCGGAATGTTTTAATGACCAATAAGAATAGCCACATTGTGGACAAGTTGTATTGACAGCGCCTTTTTACTGGGCGCTGTTTTTTATTTTAGTAATCAAAAGACAGAATTTTTTAATTTTTTTCGTGACAGATAAAAGTGGCTTTGTTATAATTCATTCATAAAGTTCCGTTTAGTGAAATTGATTGTTCCGCTAGATGGAACTTGATAAAAAGAGATTTATGTAAAAGTTCTTATTCACATTTTGTTTAACAAAATTAGCAGACTCATAACTTCGAGGAGGAAGTATTAATTATGGATAATCCAACAAATGGACCTCTGACTGGAATTCGTGTTATCGATGCATCGACTGTGATTGCTGCTCCGTTTGCAGCTACCTTATTAGCGGACTTGGGAGCCGAAGTGTTAAAAGTGGAACTTCCGGATAAAGGGGATCCTTTAAGGGGGCTTGGACCGTGGAAGGGTTCTGAACCATTGAGGTGGCCAGGTCTTGCACGTAATAAGCAGTCTATAACTTTGGACATTCGCACTATTGAGGGGAGGGAGTTATTTAAAAAATTAATTGGCACTGCAGATGTACTGATAGAAAATTTCAGGCCTGGAACAATGGAGAAATGGGGACTGGGCTATGAAGAGCTGAAAGAAGTGAATCCCCGTCTCATTATGACTAGGCAATCGGGTTACGGGCAAACGGGACCATATGCAGAAAAGGCAGGGTTTGGGACGCCTAGTACCGCCTTTTCGGGATATACCCATTTACAGGGATTTCAGGACCGCCACCCAGTAAGTCCTTCATTTTCATTACTTGATTATATATCTGGCATTTATATTGCCTTTGGAACTGTAAGCGCTCTCCTTCATCGCGAAACTTCTAAAGCTGAAAAAGGTCAAATCGTTGAGATGGGACTATATGAAGGAATGTTCAGGATGATGGATTTCTTAATTGCTGAGCATGATCAGCTCGGTAAAGTACGTGAGAGAGCACCTATGCTTCATGGTCATTCAAGTCCTTCAGGTACTTACCAAACAAAAGACGGACATTGGGTTGTTATGGTATGCAGTACACAAAAAACATGGGAACGTCTGGCTCAAGCTATGGGACGGTCGGATTTGATAGAAAACCCTGATTATATAACGAATAAAAAACGAATGAATAACGATAGCTTCCTTCAAGAACTTGTTATGACCTTTATGAAATCATTAAATAAACAAGAGCTTTTGAGTAAAATGGATGAGTTTGGTGTTCCCATTTCACCAATATTAAGCATCAAGGACATCTTTGAAGATCCTCATTATCAAGCAAGGGAAAATATTTTGGAAGTTGATCATCCTCGATTAGGAACAATTAAAGTCCCCGGCATTGTACCTAAGTTTTCAGAAACACCGGGGCGTATCCGCCATCGTGCACCGGAGCTGGGAGAGCATAACAAACAAGTGTTCAGTGAAGAACTTGGTTTATCTGAAGAGGAATTAACGAATCTAAAAGCCAAAGGGGTCATCTAACATGAAAAATGAACAAATGATCGTACCTGATGAAGTGAATATATGGGAAGTTCTCCCGCGAGATGGTTTTCAAATGGAAGACAAATGGATACCGACAGAAGAAAAGATTCGCATTATCCGTGGTCTGGCAAATACAGGAATCAAACATATTGAAGTTACATCTTTTGTGCATCCTCGAGCAATACCTCAATTAAAAGATGCTGAAGAGGTGGTAAAGCGGGTTCAAGACTTAGATGGAGTGAAGTTCCGAGCGCTGGTTCCCAACTTGCGCGGAGCGGAACGAGCCATTAATGCAGGAATGAAAAAAATAAAGATATTATTATCTGCCACGGATTCACATAGCCTATCCAATTCCAACTGTATGGTTAAAGAAGCACAAATGGATCACCTGCCGATTGTAGAACTGGCTGGAAAATATGGTGTAGAAGTAGGAGGTTCAATTGCGGTAGCATTTGGCTGTCCATATGAAGGTAAGGTACCTCTGGAAAAGATAGTATCCATTCTTGAAGGATACAAAGATATGGGGGTTAACGAAGTTTCTTTGGCAGATACGGCTGGAATGGGAAACCCAAAGCAAGTATCCGAAATGTTAAGTATCATTAGAGAATTATTCCCTAGTTTCAAGATCACTTTACATTTACACAATACAAGAGGAATGGCATTTGCCAATGCAGTGGCAGCCTTGCAGCAAGGGGTCACTGATTTTGATAGTTCCACCACTGGATTGGGAGGATGCCCTTATGCCCCTAACGCTGCAGGAAATATTCCCACAGAAGATATCGTACATGGCTTTCATGAAATGGGAATCCGGACAGCCATTAATCTTGACTCATTACTCGAGGTCGCCAGCAATATCAAAAGTACAATGGGGCACGATGGTGGAAGCTTTATTCTTAAGGCAGGGCCGAACGACAGGCTGCATTCTAAACCAAAGGGTCAAAAAAAGCTTGGTTGATTACTAAAGGGGATTCAAGTGAATCCCTTTAAAGTAATTATGAATGAAAACGGATACAAAACAAGGGGGGGTATATATGTTATCCATATTAGGGTTCATGATGATTGTTGTTTTTATGTATTTAATTATGAGTAAGCGATTGAGTGCACTTAATGCCCTGATTATCATTCCGGTCATTTTTGCTCTGATAGGCGGATTCACTGATTTAGGACCTATGATGATGAGTGGGATTGAAACAATTGCACCAACCGCGATAATGGTGATATTCGCCATTTTATATTTTGGAATATTAATAGATGCAGGCATGTTTGATCCTTTGGTAACAAGAATGGTGAAGATATCAAAAGGGGATCCATTAAAGATTTCCGTTACTACTGCAGTATTATCTTTATTGGTAGGATTGGACGGGGATGGAACGATCACGTATCTTATTGTCGTTACAGCATTATTGCCATTATACGAGAAGTTAGGGATGAATAAGTTAATACTTGCTTGTCTCCCAGCAATGTCAATGGGAATCATGAATGTACTTCCTTGGGGGGGACCAACTGCAAGGGTAATGTCCATCTTTGGATACGACGCTATGGAACTCCTGGGACCAATTATCCCATCTATCATCGCTGGGGCATTATATGTCATTGGGCTAGGCGTGTTTTTTGGTGTTAGGGAACGCAAAAGGTTAGGTGTATTTGGTCATTATACAGAAACAGAAGGTGAAATAGCCGTATCAATGGAGGACATTACGGACCAATCATTAAAAAGACCCAAATTGTATTGGTTCAACATCATTCTTACACTATTATTGGTTTTTGCCCTAGTTAAAGCAATTTTACCATTACCTGCTCTATTTATGATCGCATTTGTCATAGTCATAGTTGTAAACTATCCGAATTTAAAAGAGCAACAGAGAAGAGTTGAAGCGCATGCAGGAAACATTCTAACTGTCACTTCCTTGATCTTTGCTGCGGGTATTTTCGCAGGAATATTGGAGGGAACTGAAATGGTGGATGCCATGGCCTCAACTTTAGTGCATATTATACCAGACTTCCTAGGTCCACAATTGCCTGTAATTGTAGGATTGACCAGTATGCCATTTACGTTTGTGATGGCAAATGACCCTTATTATTTCGGTATTATTCCAATCATTGCTGAGACTGCTTCGGGATTCGGTATTGATAAACTGGAGATTGCACAGGCCTCTTTATTAGGGCAGCCATTACATTTATTAAGTCCATTGGTCGGGTCTGTATATGTATTGATTGGGCTTGTCGGCATAGAGTTTAGGGAGCATATTAGGTTTTCACTTAAATACGCTGTCGGATCAGCGTTGGTCATGATTATTACAGCTATCCTTTTCGGCACATTATCAATTTAGTTATTATTGTTTGCGGAATTGAAAGCAACGATCCATGAATAAATAGCAAAATGAGGTGTTAGCAATTGAATAGATTAACTTCAAAGCCTCCGTTATTACCCAAGTCCATCATTGAAAGAGCTAAAAAGTTAAATACGACCCTTATAGCAGACGCTTTGTATGAATCTAATGCTCGTGTAATGGATTATAAGATAAAGCCTGTGTCATCCGGAATGAAAGTGATGGCAACAGCAAATGACGGTTGATATGATTGCGGGGGATAATTTTCTCCTGCATCAGGCCATATATGCTGGAAGTGAAGGCTATGTGTTAATTGCGGATGGGAAAGGTCACGAAGGAAATGCCTACCTTGGAGAGTTAATGGCTGGGGTGCGCACGCAGTAGGACAAGATGGGATTATCATTGACTGTTTTGTTCGTGACAAAGAGGCACTTTGTGAATTGGGGTTTCCGATTTTTGCAAAGGAATTCACTCCAAACGGGCCGTGTAAAGATCGACCGGGAGAACTTAATGCGACGATCACATGTGGCGGTGTAACTGTTCATCC